>PWTO01000091.1 GCA_003562815.1 Chromatiaceae bacterium
GCGCCACGGTCCGCCGGTCTTGTGGCGCGGCTGGGGTGGTCTGATGCCGAGCGGGTCGAGCGCGTGCGGCGACCAAGTCGGCTCCCGTTTCGTCTAGGCATGGAATCTGTCGTCGTGAGGTGGCTGGATGCGCCTGCGATGCTTTTTGCTATAGTCGGGTTAACGCTTGGAAATGCGAGGAGTTGAGCGGCCGTTCACGAGAGCGGCCAGGGTGCGATGTTCGAGTTCGCTCGCAAACAACCTCCATTGCTTGGCATCGATATCGGCTCGGCGGCCGTGAAGCTGCTCGAGCTTGGGCCGGCGGCCGGGAGGAGGGCCGAACAGGGACTGGCGTCGCTGCGCGTCGAGGCGCTGGCGCTCGCGCCACTGCCGCCCGGCGCCGTGGTCGAGAAGAAGATCGCCGATGTCGCCCAGGTTGGCGAGGCCATTGCCTCGGCGCTGCGGCGCTCTAGGTCGAAGACCAAACGTGCTGCGGTTGCGGTGGCCGGCTCGGCAGTCATGACCAAGATCCTCTCGCTCGACGCTGATCTCTCCGATGCCGAGATGGAAATGCAGATCCAGCTCGAGTCAGACCAGTATGTCCCCTATCCCCTGGATGAGGTCAACCTCGACTTCGATGTCATCGGCCCCACGCAGGGTGCGGTTGGGAGGGTCGATGTGCTGCTCGCCGCATCGCGCCGCGAGAATATCGACGATCGGGTCGCTGCGCTCGAGCACGCTGGATTGAGCGCAGCGATCATCGATATCGAGTCGAATGCGGTCGAGACCGCTTGTCGTGCCTTGCTCGCGCCCTTGGGGCCAGGGCTGGGTCTGAACGCGGAGTCGGGAACCGCCCGGCTGACGGCAGTCGCCGACATCGGCGCCACGCTCACCACGCTTCATGTGCTGCATGCGGACCAGCTCATCTATACCCGCGAGCAGAGTGTTGGCGGGCAGCAGCTGATGGATGAGGTGCGGTGGCACGAGGATCTGATGCGGGGCCCGAGGGGCGCTCAGGCGGGCGAGTTCGCGGGCGACCAGGCGGGCGACCAGGCGCTGGCGCGGCTAGCGGCAGCGTCAACCGAGCGACAGACCGAGATTCTGGCGCCTTTTCAAGACACCTTGGCGCGGCAGTTGGGGCGGGCGCTGCAGTTCTTCTACTCGACCAGCGCGTTCAACCGCGTCGATGAGCTGCTGCTAACCGGTGGCGTGACCCAGGTGGCGGCGCTTGAACGGCTCATTGCTGAACGTCTGGCGCTGCCGACGCGGATTGTCGATCCCTTGGCCGAGATGATCTTGTCTGCCGATCTCGATCTTGCGTTGGTCCGCAACAGCCGCAGGGCGATGCTGATCGCGCTGGGGTTGGCGATGCGGCGGTTTCGCTGACTCCCATGGCCCGCATCAATCTCCTGCCGTGGCGTGAGGCGGCGCGCCGGCGACGCCAGCGTGAGCTGGCGATCGCGGCCGCGACCGCGCTGGGCGTGGTCCTGCTGATCGGTGTGCTGCTCAAGGTGCAGCTCGCGGCGACGATCGATGCACAGCAGGCGCGCAATGCCTTTCTGGAGGCCCAGGTCGCGGTGCTGAATCAGCGTCTTCGCGAGATCGACGCCCTTGAGCAGAGAAAGGCTGAGCTATGGGCGCGGATCGAGACGATCCAACGCCTGCAGGCGAGCCGTCTGGAGATCGTACACATGCTCGATCAACTGGTGGATGCGGTGCCGGACGGGGTCTTTTTGACCACGCTCGAGCAGGATCGGGAGCGTGTGACCATCGAGGGGCGCGCGCAGTCGAATGCGCGCGTTTCCGACGTGATGCGCAATATCGAGGCTTCGGCCTGGATCGGCCGTCCGACCCTACTGCTGATCGAGAACAAGGATGAGACCGGCACCGGCTTCAGTCATTTTCGCCTCGGTTTCGAGCAGCAACGCCCGCCGTCCGATGCGCGCGAGCAGGCTGCGGTGGCTGCCGCCGGGAAGGACTGATGGACCTCGACGAACTCGATATCAACAGGATCGGCGAATGGCCCCTGATTGCCAAGGTCGTGCTCATTGTCTCGGGGTGCGGATTGCTCGGTATTGGCTGGTATCAGGGCGTGACCAGCCACCAGCTCGAGCGCCTGAGCAGTGCCCGGCAACAGGAACTGGACCTCAGGCAGCGCCTTGAGCGGAAACAGCCCAAGGCCGCGAACCTGGAGGCCTATCGGCGCCAGCGGGCCGAGCTGGAGGCGTCGTTCGGCACGCTCCTGCGCCAACTTCCGGATGAGACCGAGGTGGCGTCGTTGCTGGTGGATGTCTCGCAAACGGGGCGCGCGGCTGGGCTTGAGTTCGAGCTGTTTCAGCCAGCGGCGGAGTCCATCCAGGACTTTTACGCGGAACTGCCGATTCGCGTGCGCGTGCGCGGTCGTTATCATGCGTTCGCGACTTTCATCAGCGGTTTGGCCTCGCTGCCGCGCATCGTCACCGTGCACGATATCAAGATCGAGCGCACGCAGAGGCCGGACGCGGCCCTGGGACCGATGAGCTTGAGCGCGACCGTGCGCACCTATCGCGCGCTCGCCGAGCCTGAAGCGCGATGAGCAGGCGAGCGCCAGGCTTCGGGCGGCCTGTGCTGGCATTGGTGCTGGTGCTGGCGGTGGCCGTGGCGATCCTGCTGACGGCCTGCGCCGATGCCGGGCTTGCTGAGCTTGACGCCGATGCCGAGCGTGTCATGGCGCGCCCCCCGGAACCGCTCGAACCGATCCCGGCCATCCCCCTCACGCATCCCTTCCTCTATCGATCAGGCGATCGACGCGATCCGTTCGCGATGGATGACCAAGCCGCTGAGCAGGCGGCCGAGCAGGCCGCAGAGGTGGTTCAAGCGCGTCGCCCCAGTGGCCTCTCGCCGGATCTGCGGCGGCCCAGGGAGCCGCTGGAGGACTATCCGCTCGATGCGTTGCGCATGGTCGGCACCCTGGAGCAGCATGGGACGCGCTGGGCACTGGTCACCAGCCCTGACGGGACACTGCATCGCGTGCGCGTGGGACAGTATCTCGGGCTTAACCATGGCCGCATCACCCGCGTCGAGCCGAATCGGTTGGTGCTGACGGAAATGGTTGAAACACAGCCCGGACAATGGGAGCCGCGCCAGGCATCGGTGACACTCCCAGAAGCGGGAATTCCACAGTAGGGGCACTCACACAAAAGGCGGCAGCGAACATGACACGCGTTAGAGCCTGGATCTGGGGATTGCTCGCAGGCGTCGAGCCGCAGCGATTGCTGTGGGTCGTCGTCATCCTGGGGTGCTTGGGGTCGGCAACGGCCTCGGGCACGCGCCTCGAGGTCGCTGAATTCGCGTTGCTGCCTGGCGATCGGGTCGAGATCGATCTTGTGTTCTCCGAGGCGCCACCGGCGCCGAGCGATTTCGCGACCGAGCATCCGGCGCGGATCGCGATCGATTTTCCCGGTGTGTCGAGTCAACTCGGCCGCATGCCGCTCCCGATCGACCTGGGCGTCGCTCGGAGTCTGGTGGCGATCGAGGCCGCTGACCGGACGCGGGTCGTGATCAACTTGGACGCGAGCGTGCCTTACAGGATCGATCGCCAAGGCAAGCGGGTGCGTGTGGCGTTGAACCCGGAGCGGGCCGCGCCGAGGGCTCGGGCTCTTGAGGCAACCGAGCCAGCAAGCAGTGGCACGGCAGTTCCTGGTACCGCACGGCGCGTGCCCGAGCGGGTGGTTGATACGGGCGATCGTTTGTCGCTGAATTTTCAAGATATCGAAGTGCGTGCGGTGCTCCAACTGCTCGCCGACTTCACAGGCCTGAATCTCGTGGCGAGCGATAGCGTGAGCGGTCGGATTACGCTGAGCCTGCGCAATGTGCCTTGGGATCAGGCGCTGGAGATCATTTTGCAGACCAAGGGGCTTTCGATGCGCCATGCCGGCAATATCATCATGGTTGCACCCTCCGAGGAGCTAGCGGCGCGTGAGGTGTTGAAGCTCGAGAGGCGTCAACAACTGCACGCGTTGGTACCGCTACGAACTGAACTCATTCAGATCCATTATGCAAAAGCCGAGGAGGTCGTCGAGTTACTCAAGGGACATCGCGAGAATATCGCCGAACGCACAGGCAGCGATACGCGCGACAATGTCCAATTGCTCGCCGATGAGCGTCCGGCACCGGTCTTGTCGAGACGTGGCACGGTGAGCTTCGATCGGCGCACGAATACCATTGTCATTCAGGATACCGCCGAGAGAATCGCGGCGATTCGCGCCTTGATTGCCAGGCTCGACATCCCGGTTCGGCAGGTGCTGATCGAGTCGCGCGTGGTGATCGCCAACAACAACTTTGCCCGCGATCTGGGCGTGCGCTTCGGCGCGAGCGGCTCGACGGGCGCCTTGGGCCGCAATGAGCTGCTGGTTGGCGGTGGTGCGCTCAACGATGGCGCTGGGCTCGGACCCTACGGATTTTTTAATACGGGTCCATTTGGAGAAGATGGCCAGGGCGAGCGCTTCAATTCGACCTTGACCGGAGGCACCGGAAATCCGCTCAGAAACGACGCGGGCGCCCCGAATCTGTGGGTCAATCTGCCGGTCCAGAACCCCTCAGGCGCGATCAATTTCCTGCTCGGCAAGGTCGGCTCGCACCTGATCACGCTCGAACTCTCGGCCATGCAGCGCGAAGGGCGCGGCGAGATCATTTCCAGTCCGCGGGTGGTCACTGCCGATCAAACCTCGGCGATTATCGAGGTCGGGCAGGATATTCCGGTGGTCACGCCGGCCACGGCGGAGTCGCCGGCCACGGTGCGCTACGAGCCGGCGACGCTGAAGCTCAATGTGACGCCGCATATCACGCCCGATAATCGCGTGATCATGGCCTTGGAGGTCAACAAGGACGAGGCCGACTTCACCTTTACCGTGGACGGTAATCCGTTACGCAACAGGCGCGCGGTGAGCACGTCGGTCTTGGTGGACAACGGGGAGACGATCGTGCTCGGTGGCGTCTTCGAGGGGCAGAAGAACGTCAATGTCGAGAAGGTGCCCTGGCTGGGCGATCTGCCCGTGCTCGGTCGCCTCTTCAAGACGACGTTGCGGCAGGAGTCGAATCAGGAACTGCTGATTTTCGTGACCCCCAAGATCCTCGCCTCGGACCCCGTGATTCGATGATCGAGCAGGCTCCGGTTGACCCGTGCGGTTGTGCGCATTGCGTTGGCCGCTTGCTAGCGTCCGGCAAATCTGGCATACCTAAATGACTATGATTAGACCACCTAACATTTTTCTCGTCGGTCCCATGGGCGCCGGCAAGAGCACCGTCGGCCGGCAACTGGCCGAGGCGCTGGGTTACGAGTTCCGCGACAGCGATCAGGAGATCCAGCGCCGCACCGGCGTGGATATCCCGACCATCTTCGAGTTCGAAGGCGAGGAGGGCTTTCGCAAGCGCGAACGTGGCGTCGTCGAGGAGTTGGCGCAGGAAGACGGCATCGTACTCGCCACCGGCGGCGGCGTCGTGTTGACGCCCGAGAATCGCCAGCAGTTGGCGGCGCGCGGCTTCGTGATCTATCTGCACTGCAGCCCGGAGCAACAGTTCGCGCGCACCGCACGCGATCGCGGCCGCCCGCTCATCGATACCGACGATCCGCAACAGCGGCTGCGGGATCTAATGGCCGAGCGCGAGCCGATCTACCGCCAGGTCGCCGATATGGTGGTCTCGACCGAGCGGCGCGGGACCGTCTCGGTGGTCAAGGAGATCCGCCGCCGGCTCGAGAGCGAGGAACTCTGATGTCGGCGCTCGGACCGATCCCGGCGGCGGTGGTCGAGCGCCAGCGGCTCGACGTCGATCTGGGCGAGCGCAGCTATCCGATCTTCATCGGTCGTGAGCTGCTCTCCGATCCCGACTGCTATCGCCCGTTTGTCGTCGGCAAGCGGGTGATGATCGTCTCCAACGAGACGGTCGCGCCGCTCTATCTGGAGGCGCTGCGCGCGGGCTTGGCGGCGTTCGAGATCGAGCAGGTGATCCTGCCCGATGGCGAGCGCTACAAAGACCTGGCGACGCTCAACCGCATCTTCGACGCGCTGCTCGAACGTCGCTGTGGCCGCGATATCACCTTGATCGCGCTCGGCGGTGGGGTGGTCGGCGATATGGCCGGATTTGCCGCCGCCTGCTATCAGCGCGGCGTGGCGTTCATCCAGGTGCCGACGACCTTGCTGGCGCAGGTCGATTCGTCGGTCGGCGGCAAGACCGGCGTCAATCATCCGGCCGGCAAGAACATGATTGGCGCCTTCCATCAACCGCGCGCGGTGATCGCCGATACCGCCACACTCGAGACCTTGCCCGAGCGCGAACTCTCGGCCGGTTTGGCCGAGGTGCTCAAGTACGGCCTGATCGCCGATCGGCCCTTCTTCGACTGGCTCGAGGACCGGGTGCCGGCCTTGCGGGCACTGGAGCCGGCGGCCTTGGCGACGGCGATCGCGCGTTCCTGCCAGAACAAGGCCCGCATCGTCGCCGCCGACGAGCGTGAAGCGGGCCAGCGCGCCTTGCTCAACCTCGGCCACAGTTTTGGCCATGCGATCGAGGCCGGGACCGGCTACGGCACCTGGCTGCACGGCGAGGCCGTTGGCACGGGGTTGGTGATGGCGGCGCAGCTCTCCGAGCGCCTGGGCTGGCTCGAGGCGAGCGCCGTGGCGCGCATCCGCGCGCTGGTCGAGGCTTGCGGTTTGCCGACCCAGCCGCCGACGAGCCTGAGCAGCGAACGCTGGCTCGAGTTGATGGCCGTCGATAAGAAGGTGCAAGCAGGCCGTTTGCGTCTGGTCTTGCTGAAAGAAGTCGGTGAGGCGCTCCTGACCGCCGATGTCGACTCCGCGTTGCTGCGCGCCAGCATCGCCTCGGCGCAGGCCGGCACCGGATGAGAGGCGTTCCCGCGTTCCGCAATCGCATGGCATAGCGGCTGCAACCACAGTATGATTCGCGGTTCGCTATCCGTAGCGCCTAATCTGTTGCGCCTAATGTTGCGCATGGCCAGAGCCCCGGTCCATGCGCCGAATCACCATTTAATCCAAACCGGAACTTCCCCGACGGTAAAAGGCACTGAGGGGACGTCATTTTCGACCGCCATGTACCCGGTTTAGGGAGGTCCGCTGATGAACCTTCGCGCCTATCCAGCCGCCCAAGGCCTGTACGACCCCGCGCACGAGCGGGACTCCTGCGGGGTCGGCTTTGTGTGCCATATCAAAAACGAGAAGAGCCATCGCATCGTCGAGCAGGGCCTCGAGATCCTCGAGCGCCTGACCCATCGCGGGGCGGTCGGCGCCGACCCCAAGGCCGGCGATGGCGCCGGCATCTTGGTGCAGATGCCCGACAGCTTCTTCCGCGCCGTGCTCGATTTCGAGCTGCCGGCACTCGGCCACTATGGCGTCGGTATGGTCTTTCTGCCGAAGGACGAAGCCGCCCGCACCGAGATGCAATCGACCGTCGAGCGGCATCTCGCCGAGGGCGGTCAAGGCCTGCTCGGCTGGCGCGATGTGCCGGTCGACAACCGCGAACTCGGCGAGAGCGTGCTGCCGACCGAGCCGGTGGTGCGCCAGGTCTTCGTCGCCTGCGGTGACAACTGTCCCGATCAAGACGCCTTCGAGCGCAAGCTGTTCGTGGTGCGCAAGCGCATGGACAACGAGATTCGAGCGCATGGCTACGACAAGACCGCCTATTACGTCGCCTCAATGTCGTCGCGCACCATCAACTACAAGGGCATGCTCCTTGCCGGACAGGTCGGCAACTACTACCTCGATCTGCGCGATGAGCGCTTCGAGTCGGCGCTGGCGCTGGTGCATCAACGCTTCTCGACCAATACCTTCCCGACCTGGGATCTGGCGCAGCC
>PWTO01000218.1 GCA_003562815.1 Chromatiaceae bacterium
GATCCATTCGCCGGCGGTTGGCGCAATTCCAACCCGCCAAGCGTAAGCAGCACTGTTCGGCTTACGTACCATAGGAATGTTTTTCTATGGGTCTAGGAACGGTTGAGACGATAGAATATATTGCACTGCAGCATCCGCGCCGGGCCGCGAGCCGAGCAGCAAACCTTGCAGGCTTGCCCAGGGAGACCAACACCAATGCAACTCACTTTGCTCAAATGCAAGCTTCATCGCGTGTGCGTGACGCAGGCCGAACTCGACTACGAGGGCTCCTGCGCCATCGACGAAGACTTGATGCGCCAGGCGGGCATCCGTGAGTTCGAGCAACTGCACATCTACAACCTGGCCAATGGCGAGCGCTTCAGCACCTACGCGATTCGCGCCGAAGCGGGCTCGCGCGTGATCTCGATCAACGGCGCCGCTGCGCACAAGGCAAGCCCGGGCGATCGGCTCATCATCTGTTGCTACGTGGGGATGAGCGAGCAGGAAGCGGCTCAGTTCGAGCCCACGCTGGTGTATTGCGACGAGCACAACCAGGTGACCCGGCTCGGACACCAGATCCCGGTTCAAGCCGCCTGAGAAGGCAAACGCCCCGCGCGTGCATCCAACCGCAAGCGGCTGGCTCCTAGGTGCAGGCACGATCCCGGTGCCAACGCGTGCCAACGTACGCAAGCGCGGATCAGGCCGAGAGCGCCTCGGTTTGCTCCAGGCGCGCGCTGAGGGCTTCTTCATAGAAGGTCTCATAACGCTTAGCGCTCGCCTCCCAACTGAGATCCTGCGCCATCCCGGTTTGCATCAGTTGACGCCAACGCTCGGGTGCCTGGCGGTATAGATCGAGTGCGCGCTCGAGCGCGCCCCATAGGGCCTCCGCATCGGGGCTGTCGAACAGGAAGCCGGTCGCTTCGTTGCCGGCGAGTGTGTGCGGGTTGGTATCGACGACGGTGTCGGCGAGCCCGCCAGTGCGACGCACGATCGGCACCGTCCCGTAGCGCAGGCTATACATCTGATTGAGCCCGCAAGGCTCGAAGCGCGAGGGCATCAGGAACAGATCGCTGCCAGCCTCGATCAGGTGCGCGCGCGCCTCGTCATAGCCGATGCGCACGCTGAGCTGGCTCGGATAACGCGCGGCCTGCTCGAGCAGACGTTGCTCGAGCGCGCGCTCGCCTTCGCCTTGCATCACCAGTTGCACGTCTCCCTGCGCGAGCAGCCGTGGCAACAGATCCAGGATCATATCCACGCCTTTTTGCTCGACCAGCCGGCCAATATGGCCGAGCACCAGGCTGTGCTCCTCGTGCGGGAGGTCGAAATCGTGCTGCAATGCGAGCTTATTGGCGGCTTTCAGCTCCAGGCTGTCACGGCCGTAGTTCTGTGGCAGGCTCGCATCCCGCAGTGGGTCCCAGGTGCGATAATCGATGCCGTTCAGGATGCCTTGGAAGCGACTGCCGAGCTGTCTGAGCAGTCCGTCGAGCCCGCAGCCGTAAGCGCCCGTGCGGGCCTCGGTGGCATAGGTCGGGCTGACGGTGTTGATGCGATCGGCGAAGACGATGCCGCCTTTCAGGAACGACATGCGCTGATGGAACTCGACCCCGCCGATCGACCAGAGCGCGGGCGGGAGCCCGAGCCGATCGAAGGTCGCGCGCTCGAACACGCCCTGATAGGCCAGATTGTGCACCGTGAAGACCACCGCCGGTCGTTCCTCGTAGCGGTCTAGGAAGACCGGCGCGAGCCCTGTCTGCCAGTCGTTGCAGTGCAGGATATCCGGGCGCCAATCGAGCGTGGGCAAGCCGAGCGCCACGCGCGCGATGACACGCGCGAAGAGCAGGAAACGCTCTGGATTGTCGCCCCAGTCGCCACCGCTAACGTCGGTGTAGGGGTTGCCCTCGCGGCAGAAGTAGGCCGGTGCCTCGACCAGATAGACCGGCAGATCGCGGTCCGGGAGCAAGCCGCCGAGCAGCGACACCGGCCCCTGAGTATTCTTGAGCCTCAGCTCACTGAGCACCCGCAACTCGCGCACCAGGCGTTTGGCCTGCGGGTAGGCCGGGATGATCAAGCGCGCATCGTGGCCGAGTTCGCGCAGCGCGGCGGGCAGGCTGGAAGCCACATCGGCGAGGCCGCCGGTCTTGACCAGCGGATGCGCTTCGCTACTGGCAAACAGGACGGCGTGGCCGCCGCGAGCGAGTGAAGGGGACATGAGAGGGGTCCGAGGCTTGCGATGTGAGCGAGGCTCACCAACTGGATCTAGTATAAAACGTTTGCCTTGAGGGGGCTCGCATGCAGACAGATTGCACACTGGTGATCTTTGGCTCGACCGGGAATCTTGCGCGGATCAAGCTGTTGCCGGCGCTCTATCATCTGGAGGTAGCGGGTCATCTGCCCCCTTCGATGCGGGTGCTGGGGTTCGGGCGCCGCGATTGGAGCGATCAGCACTGGCGCGACGAGGTGCGCGGCTGGGTCGAGCGCTCGGCGCGCGGTGGACTCGATGAGGCGGCGCTCGAACGGCTGCTCGAACGGCTCTTCTTCGTCGCCGGCGATCTCACCGATGGGGCCGGTTTCGAGCGGCTCGCCGAGCGTGTGCGCGGCAATGAGGGTTTTGCGCGCAACCTGATCTTTTACCTGGCCATTGCCCCAGGTCAGTACGGCCATGCGGTCGATGGGCTGGCGGCGCAGGGGCTCAACGAACAGGACGACGGTTGGGCGCGGCTGGTGGTCGAAAAGCCCTTTGGGTTCGACCTCGAGAGCGCCGAGATCCTCGACAAGCATTTGCGCCGGCACTTCAGCGAGGAGCAGATCTTCCGCATCGATCACTATCTCGGCAAGAGCACGGTGCAAAACGTGCTGGTGTTCCGCTTCGCCAATCTGCTGCTCGAACCCCTTTGGAATCGCAACTACATCGATCACGTCCAGATCACCCATGCCGAGGCGCGCGGCATCGGCTCCCGAGCCGGTTTCTACGACGGGGTCGGCGCCCTGCGCGACATGATCCAGAGCCATCTGCTGCAACTGCTGACGCTGGTGGCGATGGAGCCGCCGCCAAACCTAGATGCCGAGGCGCTGCGCGACGAGAAGGTCAAGGTGCTGCGCTCGATCCGTCCGATCAGCCGCCAGGCGGTGCATGCGCAGGCCTTCCGCGCTCAATATCGGGCCGGCGAGATCGATGGCGAGCAGGTCGCCGGTTATCTCGACGAGCCGGGGATCGATCCGCAAAGCGCGACTGAAACCTATGCCGCGCTCAAGCTCTACATCGATAACTGGCGCTGGCGCAACGTGCCCTTCTACCTGCGCACCGGCAAGCGCATGGGCGAGACCAACTCATTGGTCAGCATCCGCTTCCGGCATCCGCCGCAGCAACTGTTTCAGGACACGCCCATCGAGCAACTGAAGCCGAACTGGCTGATGATCAACATCCAGCCGAACGAGTGCATCCGCATGGAGCTGCAGGTGAAGCAGGCCGGACTCGAGATGCGCACCGTCACCGAGCACCTCGATGCCAACACCTGCCATATCGGCGGCGAGCAGATCGATGCCTATGAGGCGCTGCTGCTCGACACCATCGAAGGCGATCACTCGCTGTTTTTGCGCTACGACGAGGTCAACTACGCTTGGCGCATCGTCGATCCGATCCTCAAGCTCTGGGCCACCGAGCGCGACTTCATCCACACCTACCCGGCCGGCTCTTGGGGGCCGCCCGAGGCGACACGGCTGTTCGACAAGGAGGATCAAGATTGGCGCAACGATCTCGATGGTTGAGACAGACAGCGCAGGGCCAGTGCGTGCGGCGAGAAACGGCGTTATACCGATCAACAGCAGCGCGCGTGGTGCGTTATCCTAGCCGTCCTGAATGGCGGAGTTTCTCGCGCAAGCGATGACTGAGGACTGACGCTCCCACGCGGGAGCGATTGGAGCACCGACGAGATGGGCAAAGCGAGTCAAGGACCGGTGGCTGTGCTCGATCCGGCACAACGTGCCGAGCACGCGACCAAACAGATCCTGCGCCAGCTGTTCGAGACCATCGAGGCCAATGTCGAGGGGGCGCGACAAAACCGCGACAGCGAATGCCTCCATGATCTGCGTGTCGCGACCCGCCGCACGCGCTCGGCGCTGAGTCAGATCAAGGGCGTGTTTCCCGAGTCCGAGGTCGCCGATTTCAAGGCGCGTTTCGCCTGGCTGCAGCAGGTGACCGGGCCGGTGCGCGACCTCGATGTCTACCTGATCGATTTCCCGACCATGCGGCAGCGCCTGCCGGCGCCATTGCAGCCCGATCTCGAGCCCCTGTACCAGTTGCTCCTCGCCCAACATGCCAAGGCCCAACAGGAGCTTGCGCTGGAACTCGCATCGCCGAGATTCAAGCAATTGCTGGAAGATTGGCGAGCGTTTCTCGACGCTCCCGATGCCCCCAATGACTCCGGTGCCGCGAGTGCCGAGGCGCCGCCGACACAGGCCAGGCTGCCGATCAAGCAGGTCGCCGATCAGCGCGTGCGCAAGCTGCTCAAACGGGTGCGCGCCGAGGGCCGGGCGATCGGCGAGGATTCGGCGCCGGAGGATCTTCACGAGCTGCGCAAGCGCTGCAAGAAGCTGCGCTACCTGATGGAGTTTTTCCAGAGCCTGTACGAGAAAGAGCAGATACGCGAGCAGATCAAGCAGACCAAACGGCTGCTCGATAACCTCGGGCGTTTTCAGGATACTGCAGTACAGGCCCAGCATCTGCGCGAGACTGCGGAGTTGAGTGGCAGCGAGGCTCAGCTTCCCGCCGCGACCTTGCTGGCGATGGGCGCGCTGATCGAGCAACTGCTGCAAGACCAGGCCCGCGCCCGCGACGGATTCGCCGACGTCTTTGCCGGATTCGACAGCGAAGAGAATGCCGCGCGCTTCAAAGCCCTGCTCGTCGAAGATTCAGCGCCTCGGCGCAAGCGCGCGCGAAAACGCTAGACGATCGATGCGGCGCTCAGGTCAGGAGTCGGCGCAGGATATCGGTGTAGATCGCCGAGAGTCGGTCTAGCTCCTCGACGCCGACGCATTCATCGACCTTGTGGATGGTGGCGTTGATCGGGCCAAGCTCGACCACCTGGGCGCCCGTCGGCGCGATGAAGCGCCCGTCGGAGGTGCCGCCGACGGTCGAGAGTTGGCCCGGCTCGCCGGTGACGGCGAGGATCGCGGCTTGGGTCGCGTCAACCAATGCGCCGGCCGGAGTCAGGAAGGGATGCCCGGAAATGCGCCACGCGATCTGGCGATCGAGTCCGTGCCGATCGAGGATCGCCTGGATGCGCTGCTGGAGCGTCTCCGGCGTCTGCTCGGTCGAGAAGCGCAGGTTGAACAAGACCTCCAGTTCACCGGGGATCACATTATCGGCGCCGGTTCCGGCGTGGAGGTTCGAGATCTGGAAGCTGGTCGGCGGGAAGTGCTCGTTGCCTGCGTCCCAGCGCTCGGCGCAGAGTTCGGCCAAAGCCGGTGCGGCGCGATGCACCGGATTATCGGCCAGTTGCGGATAGGCGACGTGCCCCTGCTTACCGCGAATCCGCAGCCGGCCGCCAAGGCTGCCGCGGCGGCCGTTTTTGATGATGTCGCCGAGCCGGCGATGACTGGATGGCTCGCCGACCAAGGCGTAGTCGATACGCTCGTCACGCGCCGAGAGCGCCTCGACCACGCGGCGGGTGCCGTCGATCGAGGGGCCTTCCTCGTCGCTGGTGATCAGGAACGCCAGCGAGCCGTGGTGCTCGGGATGCTCGGCGACGAAACGCTCGGTCGCGGTGATCATCGCCGCCAGCGAGCCCTTCATGTCGCAGGCGCCGCGGCCGTAGAGCAGGCCGTCGCGAATTTCGGGCGCGAACGGATCGGAGGTCCAGTCCGCGAGCGGACCCGGCGGCACCACATCGGTATGACCGGCGAAGCAAAACAGCGGCCGGTCGCTGCCGCACCGCGCCCAGAGGTTATCGACCTCGCCGAAGCGCATCGGCTCGATCTTGAAGCCGAGCGCCGCGAGCCGCTCGGCCATCAACGCTTGGCAGCCGGCATCCTCGGGCGTCACCGAGCGCCGGCGGATGAGATCCAGGGCCAGCTCAAGGGTGGCCGAGGGCCGGTGTGTGTCAGTTGTGGAGGCGGCGCGCATCGTCATCCTCGGTCTTGCCTGTGACAACCTAGATATCGCGCAGCAGCTCGTTGATGCCGACCTTGCCGCGCGTCTTCTCGTCGACCTGCTTGATGATGACCGCACAGTAGAGGCTATGGCTGCCGTCCTTCGACGGCAGGTTGCCAGGCACCACGACCGCACCGGCGGGCACCCGGCCATAGGTGATCTCGCCGGTCTCGCGGTGATAGATCTTGGTGCTCTGGCCGATGTAGACCCCCATCGAAATCACCGCGCCCTGCTCGACGATGACCCCCTCGACGATCTCCGAGCGCGCGCCGATGAAGCAATGGTCCTCGATGATGGTCGGTGCGGCCTGGATCGGCTCGAGCACGCCGCCGATGCCGACGCCACCGGAGAGGTGCACATTCTTGCCGATCTGCGCGCAGGAGCCGACCGTAGCCCAGGTATCGACCATGGTGCCAGAGTCGACATAGGCGCCGATGTTGACGTAGGAGGGCATCAGTACGCAGCTCGGCGCGATGTACGATCCACGCCGGGCGGTCGCCGGTGGCACCACGCGCACGCCGCCGTCGCGGAAGTCCTTGGAGCTGACGTCGGCAAACTTCGACGGCACCTTGTCGTAATAGTTGGTGAAGCCGCCCTTGATGAACTGGTTGTCTTCGATGCGGAACGAGAGCAGCACCGCCTTCTTGATCCAGTCGTTGACCACCCAGTCGCCATCGTGCGGCTGGGCGACGCGCAACTCGCCGCAGTCGAGCCGCTCGATGGTGTCGATGACGGCATCGCGCACATGGGTTTCGACCGTGCGCGGGGTGATCTCGGCGCGGTGCTCGAAGGCTTGCTCGATGATCGATTGGTGTTCGCTGTGTTGCTCGGACATAGGGGCTCCTATGGGGATTGCTGGAAAGAGGATGCTGAGTCTTTCAGGGCCATGACTCAGAGCCGCTCGCAGACCGCGCGGATGCGCTGGGCGGCCTCGATGCAGTCATCGAGCGGGGGCACCAGCGCCATGCGGATGTGGTTCAGGCCGGGGTCGCCGTGCTCGCCGGCGCGCGACAGGAACCGCCCGGGTAGCACGCGCAGGTTCTGCTCGGCGAGCAGACGGCGCGCGAAGTCGGTCTCCGGGATCGGTGTGCGCGGCCAGAGATAGAAGCCAGCCGGAGGGATGCTGAATGCGAGCACGCCGTCCAAAATCGCGGTGACGGCGGCGAATTTCTCGCGATAGAGGCGCCGATTCTCGATCACATGCGCCTCGTCCTGCCAGGCCAGCAGGCTCGCCTGTTGATGCTGCAGCGGCATCGCGCAGCCATGATAGGTGCGGTATTGGAAGAACGGCTCGATCAGCCGGGCATCGCCGGCGACGAAACCGGAGCGCAGCCCCGGTGCGTTCGAGCGCTTCGAGAGGCTATGAAAGCAGACGCAGCGCCGATAATCGTCCAGACCCAGCGCGGCGGCGGCCTGCAGCAGGCCCGGCGGCGGACTCGCTTCGTCGAGATACAGCTCGGCGTAGCATTCATCGGCGGCGATGATGAAGTCGTGCCGCTGCGCGCGTTCAATCAGGCGCATCAGTTGGGCCTGGTCCATCACCGCGCCGGTTGGGTTACCGGGCGAGCAGAGGTAGATCAGCCGGCAGCGCTCCCAGACGGATTCCGGCACGCGCTCGAAGTCTGGCAGCCAGTGCGTGTCTTCGCTGCAAGGGAGCAGATAGGGCGTGGCCCCCGCGAGCA
>PWTO01000242.1 GCA_003562815.1 Chromatiaceae bacterium
CTCACGGGCATCCATCAAGAGTTGGTGCGCTTCGACACGCAGAAGATGCAAAACGCCGAGATCACCGGCGTTGAATACCAACAGGGCGAGCTGGCCGGCTACCAAGTGCGCGAATACCTGCTGGAGAAGTGGCACCGCACCTGCGCCTACTGCGGCGCCCAGGGCGTCGCCCTCCAGATCGAACACATCCAGCCAAAAAGCCGGGGCGGCTCGAATCGGGTCAGCAACCTGACCCTGGCTTGTGCTCCCTGCAACGAACGGAAGGGCAACCAGCCAATCGAGCATTTTCTCAAGGACAAACCAACGGTGCTGCAGCGCATCCAGGCACAGGCCAAGGCACCACTCAGGGATGCCGCCGCCGTCAACGCCACCCGCTGGGCGCTGTTCGAGCGACTCAAGGCCACAGGCTTGCCCGTGGCAAGCAGCTCCGGTGCTCAGACCAAGTACAACCGCCAGCGCCTCGGGATTCCCAAGACCCATGCGCTCGATGCCGCCTGTGTCGGGCCGCTTGAGGCGCTGCATGGCTGGCAAATCCCCACATTAGCCATCAAAGCCACGGGACGAGGGAGCTATCGGCGCACCCGCCTGAACCGCTTTGGCTTTCCGCGTGGTTACCTGATGCGCGAGAAGCGCGTCAAGGGCTTCCAGACCGGGGATCGGGTCATCGCCGAGGTGCCGAGTGGCAAGAACGCCGGAAGCCATCTGGGACGAGTCGCGGTGCGCAAGACCGGCTCCTTCAACATCCAGACCGCGCGCGGCGTGGTCCAAGGGATTTCACACCGCCATTGCCGCGTGGTGCAACGCGCCGACGGTTATGGCTATGCTATTCACCCCACTTTAACGGAGGAAGCGAGACGGGTGGCCTAACCGCGCGGCGCGCGGTTCGCTTTCCCTCCCCGCCCTGAAGGGCGGGGTTTCTCGCGCAAGACTGATGAGCCACCATCAACTCCCTGCTACCCTGCAATCATTGACCGAGGCGACTCACGCCGACCCCTTTGCCGTGCTCGGCCGCCATCGTGACGGCGAAGACGTTCTGGTGCGCGCCATCTTGCCGCAAGCCGAGACCGTGACCCTCGCCGAGGTGCAGCAGGAGATGCAGCGGGTCAGCGGCACCGACATCTTCGAGTGGCGCGGGAGTGCCGAGGCCCTGCCCGAGCACTATCGGCTGATCTGGCGCGACCAGGATCACCGCGAGCACATCGCCCACGATCCCTACAGCTTCCCGCCGCAGTTGCCGGACTTCGACATGCACCTGTTCGGCGAGGGTCGCCATTGGCACGCTTACCGCCTGCTCGGCGCGCGCGTGCACGAGACCGACGCCATCGCCGGCGTGCTGTTCGCGGTCTGGGCGCCGAATGCGACGCGGGTCAGCGTGGTCGGCGAGTTCAACGCTTGGGATGGCCGCTGCCATCCGATGCGCGTGCATGGCAACGGCGTCTGGGAGCTGTTTATCCCCGACCTGCCGCCGGGCCTGCTCTATAAGTTCGAGATCCGCGCGCGCGATGGGTCCATCCTGCTCAAGACCGACCCCTATGGTCGGCGCTTCGAGGTGCGCCCGAGCACCGCCAGCCTGATCGAACCGCCGAGCGCCTATCGCTGGCGCGACGAGTCCTGGCGCCTGGCGCGCGCCGCCGCCGACTGGCAGCACCGCCCGATGGCGATCTACGAGGTGCATCCCGGCTCCTGGCAGCGCGGCCCCGAGGGCGAGATGCTGAACTATCGCGAGCTGGCCGAGCGGCTGGTCGATTACGTCAAGGATCTCGGCTTCACCCACATCGAATTGATGCCGATCACCGAGCATCCGTTCGACCTCTCCTGGGGCTATCAGACCACCGGCTATTACGCCCCCACCAGCCGCTTCGGCAGCCCGGACGATTTCCGCTACCTGGTCGATCATTGCCACGCCAACGGCATCGGCGTCATCCTCGACTGGGTGCCGGCGCACTTCCCGAAGGATGCGCACGGGCTCGGTCGGTTCGACGGCACCGCGCTCTACGAACACCAAGACCCGCGCCTCGGCGAGCATCTGGACTGGGGCACGCTGATCTTCAACTTCGGCCGCAGCGAGGTGAAGAACTTCCTCATCTCCAGCGCGCTGTTCTGGCTCGAGGAGTTCCATATCGACGGGCTGCGCGTCGATGCCGTCGCCTCGATGCTGTATCTGGATTATTCGCGCACCGACTGGGTACCGAACCAATACGGCGGGCGCGAAAACATCGAGGCCATCGCCTTCTTGCGCGAACTCAACGAGATCGTCCACGACCAGGTGCCTGGCGCGCTGGTGATGGCCGAGGAATCGACCTCCTGGCCACAGGTGACGCGGCCCACCTATGTCGGCGGCCTCGGCTTCGACCTGAAATGGAACATGGGCTGGATGAACGACACCCTGGTGTACTTCAAGGAAGACCCGATCCACCGCCAGTACCATCAGGACGCGCTGACCTTCAGCATGCTCTATGCGTTCACCGAGAATTTCCTGCTGCCGCTCTCGCACGATGAGGTCACGCACGGCAAACGCTCGCTGCTCTACCGCATGCCCGGCGACGAATGGCAGCGCTTCGCCAACCTGCGCCTGCTCTACACCTACATGTACACCCATCCGGGCAAGAAGCTGTTGTTCATGGGCAGCGAATTCGGTCAGGGCGAGGAATGGGACAGCCAGCGCATCCTCGACTGGTATGTGCTCGAATATCCTCTGCATCAGGGCATCCAACAGCTGGTGCGCCAGGCCAACCGGCTCTATCGAGACGAGCCTGCGCTGCATCAGCTCGACTTTGTTGGCGAGGGCTTCGAGTGGATCGACTGCCATGATGCGCACAACTCGGTGCTCGTCTACCAGCGCAAGGCCAGAGCGGAGGACGAGAACGCGGCGCAAGAGGCGGCCTCCACATCTACGCATCAGGCCGGGCAGCGCCCTGCCCATCTGGTCATTGCACTCAATTTCACCCCCGTGCCGCGCCGCGAGTATCGGGTTGGGGTTCCCCAGGCCGGCGCCTATCGGGAGGTCTTCAACTCCGATGCGAGCGCCTTCGGTGGCAGTGGCGTCGATAACGGCAACGCCCCACTGCGCACCGAGCCGGTGCCCTGGATGAATTATGCGCAATCGTTGTTACTGACCCTGCCGCCGCTGGCGGGTATTGTGCTCAAACCGGTGCCGACATCCGCCGCCGAGGGTGCCAACGGTGCAGCGGCGACACCCGACTGAGCGGGCCATAGGCCGCGAGTACGCCAAGGACCGGGCGAGGCCATAGGGTCCGCCCGGCATTCGAATGATCCAGATCGTGCAGGTAAGGAGTCATGGCCAAAAAGCCAACCACCACGAAGACAACCAAGGCAACCGCGCGCCGCAAGGGTGCCACGACGAGGCCATCCGCGAAGGCGACCCCATCCGCGAAGGCGACCGAAGTGTCCAACGAGCGCCAGTCCAAAGTCGATAGCGACGACTCCAGCGTTGACAGATCCGCAGGCACGGATACTGCGGCAACCGCCAAGACGGCATCGGCGCCGACGGCGAAAAGGAAAACCGCGTCGCCCAAAAAAGCCGGCTCCAGCCCCTCCAGCCCAGCCCCCTCGACATCGCCTGCGCCAAAGCCGACATCGCCCGCGTCCAAGCCAGCATCGGCACGCGGCAAGGCAGCCGAATCCGCCCAGATGAGCGCTCCTCCCGAAGCCAAGGCGTCTGCATCGACACCGGACTCTCCAGCCCATGCCGAGCCGAAGCTAGAGCCACGCCCCAGCGCCGAAAAGCCGGCGCCGACGGTGCCAGAGATGCCACCAGAGGCGCGACCAGCCGCGCCCGAACCAACCCCAGCCACGCCCGATCCAACCCCAGAACCGCCTGCGCTCCATCATCCGCCGCGCCCGAGCCTGTTCATTGTCCACATCACGCCGGAGATGGCGCCGGTGGCCAAGATCGGCGGCCTCGCCGATGTGGTCTTCGGCCTCAGCCGGGAGCTGGCGATCCGTGGCAATCATGTCGAGATCATCCTGCCGAAGTACGACAACCTGCGCTACGACCACATCTTCGAGCTGCATCCGGTCTACAACGACCTCTGGGTGCCCTGGTACGACGGCGCCATCCACTGCACCGTCTACTTCGGCTTCGTCCACGATCGCAAGTGCTTCTTCATCGAGCCGCACTCGCCGGATAATTTCTTCAATCGCGGCGGCATCTACGGCTTTCCCGACGATGTGCTGCGCTATGCGTTCTTCTCGCGCGCGGCGATCGAATTCCTCTGGCAGGCCGGCAAGCATCCCGACATCATCCATTGCCACGACTGGCAGACCGCGCTGGTGCCGGTGTTCCTCTACGAGTTCTACCAGCGCCTCGGCATGACCCATCCGCGCGCCTGTCTGACCATCCACAACTTCAAGCATCAAGGCGTGACCGGCGTCGAGCTGCTGCGCGCCACCGGCTTGCACCAGCCCGAGCGCTTCCTTGACTGGCACCGGCTCGGCGACAACCAGCATAAGAATGCGTTGAACCTGCTCAAGGGCGGCGTCGTCTACGCCAACTTCGTCACCACCGTCTCGCCGCGCTACGCCTTCGAGACCAAGGATCAGGGCCAGGGCTTTGGGCTGGAGCCGACCCTGCACACCCACCACATGAAATACGGCGGCGTGGTCAATGGCATCGATTACGATGTCTGGAACCCGGAGATCGACCGCTACATCCCGGCGCATTACGGTCTCGACACCCTCGATGCGAAGTATGAGAACAAGCGCGCGCTGCGCCACCGACTCATGCTCGCCGATAACGAGAAACCGATCGTCGCCTTCATCGGCCGCCTCGACCCGCAAAAGGGCCTGGAGCTGGTGCGCCACGCCATCTTCTCGACGCTGGAGCGCGGTGCCCAATTCGTGCTGCTCGGCTCCAGCCTCGATCAGGGCATCAACAACGATTTCTGGGGCCTGAAGCACATGCTCAATGACAGCCCCGACTGTCATCTCGAGATCGGCTTCGACGAGGATCTCTCGCACCTCATCTACGCCGGCGCCGACATCATGCTGGTGCCGAGCCAGTTCGAGCCCTGCGGCCTGACGCAGCTCATCGCCTTGCGCTACGCCACAGTGCCGGTGGTGCGCACCGTCGGCGGCCTCGCCGACACCGTGTTCGACAAGGACCACTCCGACCGCCCGCTGCACCAGCGCAACGGCTACCGCTTCGACAACTATGATGTGCCGGGGTTGGAATCGGCGCTGATCCGCGCCATCGATTGCTACTACCAATACCCCGAGCACTTCCGCGAGCTGATGAAAAACGCCATGCGCGCCGATTACTCCTGGAACCAGCCGGGACAGGATTACCTGAACATCTATGACTTCATCCGGGATCGCTGAGGATGATCCAACGCGCCCTGCTCGCCGATCGCGACCCCGCCAGCCGCGACCTGTTCAGTCAACATCTGCAAGCCCTCGGCCTGGACGTCACGGCGGTCAGTAGCAGCGAAGCGCTGATCGCACAGCTGCTGACCGCCGAGATTGAACTCGTCTTCATCGACCTCAATCTGGCCGGGACCGATGTTGGCGCCGATGTCGGCATAGCCGCCGTCACCGAGACCGCGCACCTGATCCGTGGCTCGGGACAGACAGCATCGATCATCGTTATCGCTACACACCTGTCTGCGTCCGATCAAGCGCGGCTGAGCGCGCAGGACTGTCACCTGCTGTGGAAACCGATCGACCCGACGGCATTGAAGACGCGGCTCGAACGCTGTCTGCAAGCGCCGAGTGCAGCGGCTCCCTCGGCCGAGCCGGCGGGCCTAGACAGCGATGAACTGCGCATGTTGCGAAGCGCCTTCGTCGAGGCGCTCAATAGCCATTATCTCGACGATTTGAGATCGGCCCTGGCACGGCACTCGGCAAGCCAAGCCCAAGCCGTCCTGCATAAACTCAAGGGTTCAGCGGGCAGTTTTGGCTATCATCGCCTCGGCGCGCTCGCCGCCTCGGCAGAGGGGCTGTTGCGCCAGGGACATTCGCTCGACGAGGTCGCGGCCCAGATCGATCCCGTGCTCGCCGAAGCCGAACGCCTTCAACACTCGACAACTCGAGAGTAGCTCATGCCCTGGTCATGCGACCCCAATAACATCCGTATTCTCATCGTCGACGATGATCCGATGCTCCGAAAGCTCCTGAGGTCAACCCTGGAGTCATTGGAGCACAACAGGATTCTCGAGGTGGACTCGGGCGAGGACGCCCTTGCGCACTTCAGAGAAAACCGACCGCATCTGGTGTTCCTGGATATCGAGATGCCAGGCGAACTCAATGGGATCGCGGTACTCGATGCGCTGCGCAAAAGCGAGCAACCGGTATCGATCATCATGATCACCGCGCACAGCACGGTGCAGAATGTGCGACAAGCGACAGCCCACAAAGTCGATGGTTTCCTGGTCAAACCGTTGAATCCCGAGCGGATTCAAAAGGCCTTAGAGCATTTCCATAAGAGCCGCTGCGGCTAGCGCTGACCGGGCCTTATTGTGCCGCCGCCGCACCTTATTGCCGTACCGCGAGAATGGCCGCGATCTCCTCATCCTGCAGCACGATGGGATTGGTCTTCATGCTGCTGCCGCGGCTGTTGGCGACGATACGCGCATGATCGGCTTGAGTGACGCCCCAAGCCGACAGGCGCTCCAGTTGCAGATCCTCGGTCCATCGCCACAACTGCTCGAGCAGTGCATCCCAGGCGGCGTGCCGGCTCAAGTCCTGATCGCCGGCGAACAGGCGGCCAACGGTAGCATAAGCCTCCAGAGCCGGATGCTCGGGGTCGCGCGCTTGCAGGGCGTTGATATTGACCTCCGTCGCCTTGGCCACCAGCGTGCCGCAGGCCATGCCATGCGGAATCGGGAAGAAGGCTCCGAGCGGCGAGGCCAAGCCGTGTACGGACCCAAGCCCGGTCTGCGCGAGACAGACGCCTGAGAGCAAGGACGCATAGGCCATGCCAGCGCGCGCCTCGGCGTTGTCCGGGTCTTCGTAGAGCGGCACCAACGCCTCCCGCGCCTGCTTCAGGCCATCCAGGGCCAAGGCCGCGCAGAACGGATTCGAGCGCGTCGAGACGAAGGATTCCAGCAACTGCGTGAGCGCATCCATGCCGTTGGCCGCCAGCACTGGGCGCGGACAGGTCTGCAGAAAATCCGGATCGACCAGCGCATCGCGGGCGACCAGCGCCTCGTCGCGGAAGGATTTTTTGTAGCCAGCCTCGCCACGCTGGCTCAACACCGCATTCTTGGTCGCCTCCGAGCCTGTGCCGGCTGTGGTCGGCAACGCGACGAAGGGCAGCGCCGGGCCTTGATAGGGATGCTCGGGGCCCACGCCTTCGAGGTGATCGAGCACCGAGTTGCCAGGCCGCAGCAGCCCGGCGATGGCCTTGCCGGCATCCAGCGCGCTGCCGCCGCCGATGGCGACCACGACATCGATGTCGGTGTTGCGATACGCGCGCACTGCCGCATCGATCCGATCCGGACTCGGCTCATCGGCGATCTGGACCTGCTCCACGCACAGCTCGGCGGCAGCGAAGGCCTGCTCCAATTCTGCCCAGAAGGGGCCGGCGTGCAGCGAGGTGCCGCCCGTGACCAATAGCGCGCGGCGCAGGCACCAACCGTCGAGCGCACGCCGGCACCGAAGGCGATGCGCGGCAAGCGGGCGATCGAGAACGCTGACAGGCCCGCCATCAGTCGGCCACCAGCAGCTGATAGGCGACGCCTTCGCGCGGGCGCGCCATCATCTCGGCGACGGCCTCACGCCAGGCCA
>PWTO01000268.1 GCA_003562815.1 Chromatiaceae bacterium
GGTGCTGCTGATCTTAAGACGCGTGTCTGACTTGGGTGAGCCAGGTGTCGCCGTCAGGGCTGAGCAGAAGCTGATCGGCGAGTTCTTCGAGCTGCTCGGGATCGCTGATGCGGGCCAGCAGAGGCTGGCTCTGCTCGGCAACCTCGGGGCCAAAGCGACGGCGGGCTAAGCGGGAAAGGATGTGCCGGGTGGTTTCGCGACCTTCCTCGAGGCCCTGCTCCAGGCCCTGCTGCTTCCATTGGTCGGCCCAGGTTTCAACGTTATCGGCAAGCATGTGATAGACCTCGCTGAGATCGCTCATGGGGGTAACCGAAACACCGGGTAGGCGCTTGGGTAGGAACACCCGCCCGAACCAGACGGCAAAGGCGCGACGCAGGCTGCTTTGCTCGGGCTCTTGGAGCCAGTCGACCAGGGCGCGCACGATGGCTAGGGCGTCCTCGGCACTGCGACTGGCTTCGAGGCGAAACAACGCGGCGCTGAGATTGCGGGTTGGCCTCTGTTCGGCCTTCGCCAAGCGTTGTTCGTCAAGCAGCAGATAGGCTTGCTGGGGACGATAGGCGGCGAGGACGGGTGGCGCGGGCTCGATCAGCGGCTCGAGGGTCTCGGCGGCGTTCCAGACTTGGGCTCCATTGTAGAGCACGATCGGCAGCACCGGGGGCAGACGTCCATGGGCGCTGAGCTGTTCGGCGCGGATGAGGTCTTGGTAGAGCAGGCCGATGTAGGTCTGGATGCGCACTGCCATCCAGGCGTCGATGGTGGATTGGAATTCGAGCAGCAGGTAGACGTAGAGCCAGTCCTCGCCCCAGCGCAGGCGCCAGATGATGTCGTCGGCGCGGTCGCGCAGGTCTTCGGTGACGTAGCTGCCGCTGCAGCGCTCGAGGGTGCTGAGATCGAGGCTGCGCACCCAGTCGCCGGGGACGAAGCCCGTGAGCAGGTCGCGCACCATGGCGGCGTGAGCATAGAGGAGCAAAAAACAGCTTGTAGCCGCTGTCGTGGGTCGGCTCGCGCCGACGCGGGGTCGTGGGTGCCGGTGATGTCATGGCGTTAAACCGGCACGGTTCTGCTGTTCTTGCTGTTCTTGCTGTTCGGCCAGGCACTCATGAGCGCGCTCTGGCCGAACAGGTCATCCGAACGACCCGTACAGCGTTGATAAAACGCCTGAAACTGGTCTAAAAAAGCCGATGCGATCGGCAGCGCGCGCGGCGGTTGCGCGCACGCCCGCTGCGCCGCCAGGGCAAAGCACGAGCGCCCCGCCGCGTAAGAAAACTGGCGCAAGAACAACCGCCGGGCAGCGGCGCGCCGGCGCGCGGTGGTTTCCGGCTGGTCAAACACCGCGTGCACGGCCCTGATCATGGCCTCCCAGTCACCAAAGGGCGCCAGGGTCAGGTAGCCCTGGCGGTGCAGGTCGCCGAAATCGGAGATGTCGTTGGCGATGACCGGCGTGCCCATGGCAAAGGCATCGGTGGCTTTGTAGGGCGTCTGGTAGTGGCTGGCCGGCACCTCGGGGTTGAGCCATAGGATGACCAGATCCGCCGCCAGATTGATGCGCGCCATGGCGTCGCGATCCTGCGGCGGCAGGAGCTGAAGCTGATCGCCACCGTCGGCGATCAATTCGGCGATCAATTGGGTTTGATCCGGCGTGACGCGCGAGCCGACAAACAGGAGTTTGTAGGCGGGATGATCCAGGCGTTTGATCAGCTCGACCAGTTCGTGGATGCCCTTGTGCCGGCGGAGCAGACCGCCGAACAGCAGCACCCGATCGGTGTTGGTGTAGCCGAGGTCGGCACGCACCTGATCGCGATCGTAGCGCGCCGGGTCATACACGGCTTCATCCTTCAGATTGCGCATGGTCAAACAACGGTGGGCAAAGTGTCGGTTCAATGTCTTGTTATGCGACGTCAGCACCGGAAGCTGCTGGGCGATGGGATCCATGATGCGCGACCATTCGTCACAGTATGGATTTTTTAAGCGGTTGGGGTCAATCCCGGTGAGCGTCAGCGCCGACGTTTGATGCCGGTCGCCGACTTGCGGCGCGCTGACCACGGTTTCCAGGTCATTGATTTCCAGAATGATGGGGAGCTGCCGCCGTGCATTCGCCAGCAGCGCGACCCCCAGACTGGGCAAGCGCGGCTTGACCACGTAGATCAGCTCGCCCGTGATCGCGGCGACCGCCTGGGACATGGCGGAGAAGAAGTCCGGAAACTCGCTTCCCGGCAGATACAGGGTGTCGAAGGATGGGGTGACGCCCTGGAGCGGCGGGAAGATGTCCTCGTCAAAAAACCGAAAGGCGATCAGTTGCACCTGATAGGCGCGTGACAGGGCTTCAGCCAGGGCAAAGGGTTTGGAGAAGTGGTTGCGACACAGATCCCAGGACAGGATGGTGACGCGCCGCACCGGCGCGGTGTTGTGCAGCGGCAAGCCATGGGTGAAGTAGTGTTGGACAGCTTGCTGAATGATGGTGACAGCGGTTTGATCGTGCCGTTGCTGGGTCGTGATTTGGTGTAGGCGGTCGTTGCGCTGATACAGTGTCATGACGCAGCGCAGGTGCAGCGGGTCGCGTAGCCAGGTGTATTTGAGAATTAAATCATAGTCTTGCCGGCGTTTCAGCGCGGCATTGAAGCCGCCGAAGCCGTCATGGAGTTCGCGGCGATGGACAAAGGAGTTGAGATCAATAAAGGGCTTGTTCAGCAAGGCTTCGTGGTTGAATGGCGGACGCTGGAAAGACTGGATGGTGATCTGTCCTGCCGCATCGCGGTGGAAGTCGAGATCGTCACTGTAAATCGCCGCATCACCCGGTCTGGCAAGCAGCATGGTCACCATGGCGGTGAGGTAGTCTGGGTGCCAATAATTGTCGCTGTCCAAATACGCGATCAGCGCGCCCTGCGCGGCGGCCAGACCGGCATTGCGCGCGGCGGCGGCGCCGCCTTTGGTGAGCTTGAGATAACGAACACGCGGATCTTTGAGCTGAGCGATGACCTCGGCGGTGTGATCCTGACTGTCGTCGTCACAGACCAGCAGTTCCAAGGCGCGATAACGCTGCTGAAGCACAGTGAGAATACTGTCTCGGATCGTGTCGGCCCGGTTTTGAAGGTGGGCATGATCACGCTGACCAGCGGGGTTTGCGTGTGTTGTTGGCGCTGTTGTTTGAGGGATGCGAGGGTGTTGCGGGTTTCAATAAGCGCACGTTGGAGCGCTGGATCCGTATTCCCGGCTGTGATGTCGCGGAAGTGCTGCCAATAGATCCACGTCGGTGGGCTTGGCGTGGCGCCGGTCTCGGCCGGCGGGTGGGACGCCGATGCCTTTTCGGCACG
Source organism: Chromatiaceae bacterium (assembly GCA_003562815.1). Taxonomy (GTDB): domain Bacteria; phylum Pseudomonadota; class Gammaproteobacteria; order Chromatiales; family Chromatiaceae; genus Lamprobacter. The sequence continues at coordinate 3,312 of PWTO01000268.1, forward strand.
GCGTTTTTTTTCGGCGAGCGCGAGGTTGAAGGTCGCGATCTTGTTTAAGCCGGGGGATTGTTGGCGGAAGTCCTGATAACAGCGGATCGCGGCAGCAAAGTCGCCATCGCGCAAGGCTTGGTTGCCGCGCGCTAAGGCGGAAGACACCGGGGGTTTGGGGGTGTTTGGTGCCGCCATGGTTAGGGTGTCGGCGTGGTGGCTGGGCGAGGGGTCTTCATCCGCGTTCAATCACATTGACGGCCATCGCACCGGCAGCGGACTTCAACCGGTTGTCATTCGTCCACAATTCATCACAGCCATACTGCTGAGCCGTTGCCAGGTGCAAGGCGTCCGGTGTCTTGAGACCAAAACGGCTGCGCAGAGCAAGCGCACGCGCAAAGATCCGGTCATTGATCGTCAGCCAAGTTTGCGCCTCCAGAAGGGTTTCATAGGCCTCGATGAGGTCCGGTTGTTGCAGCCGCATTGGCTTGACCAAGATCTCCATTCGCACCAGAGCAGAAATGCAGAGGTTCGCGTCAGCGTTGCCTTCAAGCCAGCGCTGTGCGGCGTCCGTTTGTGGCGCCGCGCGTTCCACCCAGTAGATGAACAGGCAACTGTCGACGTAGGCGCGGCGCATTAGTCGTCGTTCCAGTCGTTCCTGAGATCGGCGATGCGCTGCTCGATCTCGTTTGGATCAGAGGTTGGTAGCGATTGAAACGCGGGAGAACGCAACAGCGCCAAGGTTACCGCCGCGCTGGCTTCACCCGGCACGCTGACGGGCTCATCGAGAAACGTGATCAGAACGCTCACCGGTTCTTGATGACGCACATGGGGCGGGAGCTTGATCTGCCCGTCGGGCTCTAGCGTGGCGCGGAGTGTCAGCATAACGACTCTCTTCAGCTCAGGGATGGCGGCAAAGGGTTGATCATCGAGCAGGCGCAGCGCCAGCCGACCGCGCGCCTGTTCGGCCTCCAGGGCCGCGCGCAGGGGTTGTTCGGAGGCCGGAAAGCTCCCGGCGATGAGGAACAGGAGGTTGGGCCGGTGTTGGCTGGGCGGACTCGCTGTCTCGCTGGGGCGCTGCGGCGGCTGGCCGGGCGCGCGCGGACTGGGCGCGCGCAGACTGGGCGCGGCGTCGCTGAGACTGGCCGTGAGACTGGACAGCGCTTGGGCGGTCTCGAGCAGGCCTTTGTGGCGGCGCGGGGTGCCGAGGAACAGCACCACCTGTTGCTCGGGCGCGATCCGCCACTGCGCGCGGGCGCGTTGGCGGCGCTCGGCGGAGGGTCGGAATTGGGCCGGGTCGCGGGCGTGGCAGAGGCTCATACCCAGCTCGGTCCAGGGGCGCCCGGGGAGGTTGTTCCACGCCGGCAGGCCGTCGTAGCGCTGCAGCCAGTGTTCGAGCAACTGCTCGATGCTGTGCGTGGCGAGGTCAGGCAGCGGACGGACCCCGTTTTTCTGCTGGTCTGGCTGGTCTGGCTGGTCTGGATGGTCGACCAGATCTTGGTAGAGACTCGCGAGCGTGTAAGCGCGCCCGGCGGGGTTTTCCGACAACGACCAGCAGGTGACGACGACCTGGAGCTTGCCGCTGGTCTGCAGCTGGGCTTGGCGCTGGCGTCGGTAGCGTTGACGCGCGAGCAGGAGGTTGTAGGCAAGCTGCTGAGTGATTGAGCCATGCTGTGCATCCTTGTCTTCATCTCCATCCAGCATCCCAAGTGCATAACAACGAATCGCCTCAGCGTATCGGCGGGACCGCAGCGCAGCGTTACCTTGTTGAAGGGTGGTCGGCGATGTTGACACCTGATCGCCCTTCCTTAGTCGTTCGCGCGCATCGGCTGTGGGGTCGACTGTTGTGCCGCCTGGTATCGCCTGGTATCGGCTCAGCCGAGCGTTGCGGGCCGTTCAAAGGCTGGGATGTTAGCACGGCTGGGGTTGGGGGCGGAATGGTTGTTGGCTTTTGGCAAGACGCGCGGCGGCTTGTTGATCGGTCTCGCCCGGTTGCGCAAGCCGCTCAATGAGGGTATCGATGTCTTGCCCCTCTGAGCCCAGTTGGACTTTCAGTGTAAAGCTGTATTCCATCGATGAACTCTCCGACTCGTGGCTACTCTGCCGCCCAGCAAGCTAGCGTGCCGGGCCGCGCTTCTCGTACCACTTCTTGCAGAAGCCGACGAAGGCGGCGTTCGCATCGCGCGGCGGCTCGGATGCACGCAGGGCTTCGATTTGGACCAGTGTCAGGCCGGTTATATGGGCAATCTGGGCGTCACTGAGCGCGCCGAGGTCAGTGCGCTTGATCTTGGGCTTGCGGCCAATAGCCTTGATCCAGCAACTGCTCGGCCGAAAACGGACAAGTCGGCGGGAACTGAGTTTCAGGCAGACCGGTTTCGCCGGCGGCCAGCAAGCGGGCACTGAGGTAACTGTCCTCCAAGTCTGCCGCGAAACGCGGTGTTAAGCTGGGACTGTCGAGCATGAGCTCTTGGAGCTGCTTGCGTTGTTCGCGGATGGTCCCGATCCAGCTCGGGCTGCGATGATCGGGCTGGTGGGCGTATTTCAGCAGATGCGCGAGCAGGATGACGGTGCGACTGCGCAGGGCGCGCTTCTCCCGCTTGCCCATGTCTTCGAGCTCCTCGGCCAGATGTTCGACATCGATCTGTTGCCACTGGCCCGCACGCAGTAAGCGGGCCTGGTCGGCAAACCAGAGGTAGTAATCCTGATCGTAGGCGAGTGTGCTGTTCATAGGTGACGACCAATGAGGTTACGACCAATGAGATTCATGTATCGCCGCTGGCTCAGCGAAAAGGCCGCCGGTTGGCTCAGCCACAGGTGGCCGAGCTGGGGTCAAGGATTGGGATGTTAGCAGGGTCGCGGTGGGATCGGGTAGGGTCGGCGCGATTGAGCGCGAGGATATGAGGCTGCTCGAGGCGGGCGAGCTCACCGAGACGATGGAGGGCAGGATTTGTGATCGCGTCAAGTGGAGTTGAGTTCCGGGGACAGTGTATCCAATGGCCCATCTCAGCCGGGTATGGGCTCCCAGGTCGCAGGCGAATCGACTGCATCCGCCCGACGGAACTGTCAGCGTCGACAGCGGCGACGGCCAGTTGTTGAATCAGTGCGTTTACGCGGCAGCGAGATGGCGTACCTCGTCCTCGCTCAAGGCGGTGCAGATCGCGATGGTGGCGATGTCGAGCGCCCGGTTGCGCGCTTCGGCCCAATAGCGTTCTTCTTCATCGACGCTCATCGCGCGCAGCTTGCCGATGGCTTTTTGCACCGGGGGATGGCTCAAGATGTGCGTTTGAGCTGGGTCAGCCATGTGTCGCCGTCGGGGCTGAGCAGGAGTTGATCGGCGAGCTCTTCGAGCTGCTCGGGATCGCTGATGCGGGCCAACAGGGGCTGGCTCTGCTCGGCCACCTCGGGGCCAAAGCGGCGGCGGGCTAAGCGGGAAAGGATGTGCCGGGTGATTTCACGACCTTCCTCTAGGCCCTGCTGCTTCCATTGGTCAGTCCAGGTTTCAGCGTTATCGGCAAGCATGTGATAGACCTCGCTGAGATCGCTCATGGGGGTAACCGAAACACCGGGTAGCCGCTTGGAGTTCCGGTGACAGTTTACTTAATTCCTAGACGAAATGGCCCAACTGGGAGACAAAGCAGGTCTTGCGATCCAACGTCGATAATCAATCCCGGGGACAGTAACTGGAATAGACGGCGGCCGAACCGATGCCTGGGTGCGTTGCGCTGAGCGGGCCGTCATGACGCGCCGGAACCGGCCAGCGGAAGATAGCGCATCGCGGTGATGACCACGCCTACGCCAGTGGCGATGAATCCGACCAGCCACATGAAATGGCGGTCGTGACGCCTGATCATCTCTTCGAAGCGTTTGTCGACTTGCTCGAAGCGCTTGTCCATGTCGGCTTTCATGAGGTCTAGGCGCTTGTCGACCTGTTCGAAGCGCTTGTCGACCTGCTCGAAGCGCTTGTCAACCTGCTCGAAGCGCTTGTCAACCTGCTCGAAGCGCAGGTTCATTTCCGTGCGCTGGCTCTCGAAGCCTTCGCGCATGAGCGCGCGCTGGGCTTTGAGTTCTTCTTCGACGCGCACCATGCGCTCGCGCAGCTCGATCTCGTAGACCACGGCCGGCTTGCCGAGGCTTTGCTCGGCGATCCAGTCGCTGATGTGGTCTTTGACGTAGTCGCCGACTTGCTGCTTGATCAGCTCAAGGTCTTCTTGGGCTAGGGGCATGCTGTTGGCTCTCTCTTGTGTGCGCTGTTCGGGGGAATCCTAGCAGCCGGCCAAAGCGAGGTGTTAGCCTTTCCAGGGAACAGGTTAATGCAGTTCCGGTGACAGTTTAC
>PWTO01000228.1 GCA_003562815.1 Chromatiaceae bacterium
GGGGTGGCGATGCTGCCCATACGAGCCGATCTTCCCGCCGCGCGGCGTGAGGCGCTGATCCGCGCGACCGGCGCCGAATGGTGGTGGGAACCCACCACATGCGATGGCGCTGCGCAGCCGGCCACCCGCTCAACAGGCACACTGATCGCCAGCCAACGCGCCCAGGCACCAACCTCGGTCGCAGACCCCAGCGCAGCCGTGACCGACACTGCGATCACGCCAATCCTCCTGGTCGAGACCAGCGGCAGCAGCGCGGATCCCAAGATCGTGATGTTGAGCGCGGCGACGATCCTCGCCTCCTGCCAGGCTGTGAATGCGCGCCTCGCGCTGAGGCGCGGCGATCGCTGGCTCTGCGTGCTACCCCGCCATCATGTCGGCGGGCTGGCGATTAGCTATCGCTGTGCGCTTGCTGGCGCCGCGCTGCAGGTGCAATCGCGCTTCGCGGTCGATGCGGTGCACGCCGCACTTCGGGAGGATGGCATCACCCATGTCTCGCTCGTGCCGGCTCAATTGGAGCGCTTACTGAGCCTCGACGATCCAACGCCGCCAACATCGCTGCGGGTCGTGCTCTTAGGCGGACAGGGGCTCGATGCGGGGCTCGCCCAACGCGCGCTCGATCACGGCTGGCCGCTCTATCTCGGCTATGGGATGAGCGAGACGTTCTCGCAAATTGCCGGCGCCTGGATCGGTGCCGACGGTCGGCCACCGCAGGGTCTGATCCCGCTCGCCGGGGTCGAACTCGGCTGCCCGAGCTGCGCGCAAGCCAGCGTCGAAGCCAGCGCCGCACCACCCCAGCAACCAGCCGCGCGGTACGCCCAACCGCTTCGCCTTCGAGCGCCCATGCTGATGCTCGGTTACGCCCATCCGGCACGCACGCCCGGCGAGGGCCTCGACGACGATGGCTGGCTGCAAACCTCGGACCTCGCCTGCCGATTGCCAGGCGGCGGCTTGCAGGTGCTGGGCCGCGCCGACGATGTAGTGCTCATCGCCGGCATCAATGTGCTGCCGACCGAGATCGAGCGTGAGATCGCCCAGCTCGATCGGATCGCCGAGGTCGCCGTCGTTGGCGTGCCTGACCCGACCTGGGGACATCGACTGGTTGCGCTCTACACTGGCAGCCTAGCGCCGAGCGTGCTGGAAACCTGGTGTCGCGCCCATCTGCCATCGCACCAGCGACCACGCGGTTTCGCGCGCCTCGACGTTCTGCCGACGCTCAGCTCCGGCAAGCGCGACCGGCGCGCCCTCGCCGTCCGCGCCGCCGAGGTCGCTCAGTCCGGCTGAAGAGCAAGGCTGTGTCGGCGCCATCATTGCCCGTGCCGCCGATGAGTGGCATGCCTGTAATCGATGACCGATTTTGAGCGCGGGGGCAGTACGGCGAGGGCATGCGCGAGTTCGAGCGGCAGCGGTTGGCGCTTGCCAACCCTGGGATCGATCGCCGCATGCACGCTCAGCGCCGTCGCCACCTCGCGCTCGCCGATGAAAAACCGATAGGCCAGACTGAAACCTTGCTCAGCGAGATCGATGCGCTCGATGCCGACAGTGACTTCATCGCCGTGGCGTATCGGGTGCCGAAAATCGGCTTCCACATGAACCAGCGGCAGGCCAAGCTGGCGCCCGCGAATCAAGTGATCGAGCGGCCAGCCGAGGCGTACCATCATCGCCTCATAGGCGTCATGGGCATGGCGGAACAGATGCGCGAAAAACAGCACGCCAGCGGCATCGGTATCGTGCAGCGCGACGCGGAATCGATGCTCGATGATCGATGCTGTCAGGTGGGGGCGGTCATGCTCTACTGTGGACACACAGGCTATCCATCGGTCCCTATCATGAAACTTCGTTACTACATCTTACTGCTGTTGCTCGGGTTTGGCCTGGTGCCGTTGATCGTTGCGGTACTGATCAACCTGCCGCTGGTGTTGGATCGCACCGCGATGTTCTATCAGAAGGCCTATCTGCAGAACCTGCGCGCCGATTTTCGCGATCTCGACCAACATCTCGCCAGCCGCCACGAGATGATTCGGCTACTGGCCAAGCTGCCCGAGCCCGGCATCCTCCTCGGCGAGGCCGGCGATGAAGCGAGCATCGATCTCGCCCGCGCCCGCTATACGGGCTGGATCAATCAGATGCTCAGCGATCAGGCGGATCTGATCGAGATCCTCTTCGTCGATAGCGATGGCAACGAGCGGTTTTGGCTCGCGCGCGACGCCAAGACCCTGGAATGGCGCCCCACCGAGCACCCCCCCGACCCGCCCAGCCGTGGCTTCACCAGCGCCGGGCTCAAACTGAAGCCCGGCGAGGTCATCGTCAGCCGGATTCGGGTCAACTCCTTCGCCGCCAGCGCCGATCCACGGCAACTGATGACGCTGCAGCTCGCCAGCCCCGTTGGCCAGCACCCCAAAGGCGAGCACAAGCCACACGGGCTGCTGCTGATGACGATCGATGTCGGCGGACTCGCCAACTTCTATCGCGACACCCTGTGGGTGACCAACGATGGGCGCTACCTGCGCCCCGGCGAGCCCTTTAGCGAAGAGGCGCTCGCTTTTGCCGATTTTCCCGGTCTGGACGCCATCTTCGAGGACGGCAAGCTCGCCCTCTGGAAAGGCGATCATGGGCCACAGCTGCTGTGGGTGCCGATGTTCCTGACCGAGAACGCCCGTCCGCTCTGGGTCGGACGCCCGGTCGATCCCTCGCCGCTGGCCAGCTTTCGCAATGCCCTGATCTCGCGCGTGCTGAGCATCGTGCTGGTGCTGATCCTGGTGGTGTTGATCATTGCGCGCTGGCTCGCTTCACGCGCCGAGCGCTTCGGTCAGGAACTCACTAGCGGTGTGCGCGGCATCCTGCGTGAAGAGTACACACGGCGCTTCCGCTGGCGCGGACCGAGCGAGGTGCGCGAACTCGGCGAGCAGCTCAATGCGTTGGCGCGCAGCCATGCCGAGCACCTCAGCGCCGAGCGCCAGCACATGCGCCAACTCGAGCAATCGAACCAGTACAAATCGGAGTTTCTGGCCAATGTCAGCCACGAGCTGCGCACGCCCTTGAACTCGATCCTGTTGCTCTCCAAGCTGCTTGCCGCCGATGAATCGGGGTTGGACGATGACCAACGCCGCCAAGCTCGAGTCATCAACGAGGCCGGCCGCGATCTGTTGGCGATGATCGATAATGTCCTCGACATCTCGCGCATCGAGGCCGGAGCAGTGACTGTGCATCTCGAATGGGTGTCGATCGGACCGATGATCGATGAACTCGTCGGCATGCTCAGCCCCATTTTCTCGGACAAGGCACTCGCGCTGCGGGTTGAATTCAGTGCGGCGGCGCCGGATCGGATCTACAGCGATCAAGCCAAGATTCGCCAGATTTTGAAGAATTTTCTCTCCAATGCCGCCAAGTTCACCCCACACGGCCAGGTCACCATCGCCATCGAGGCCGGCGACCAGCCCCACCCGCTCGCGATCTCGGTCACGGATACCGGGATCGGCATCCCGGCCGGTAAGGAAGAGGTGATCTTCGAGGCCTTTCGTCAAGCCGATGGCTCGACCCGACGGCGCTACGGCGGCACTGGCCTCGGGCTCTCGATCAGCAAGGAGCTGGCGCACCTGCTGGGCGGTCGGATCACGGTCGCCAGCACGCCTGGACAGGGCTCCTGTTTCACGCTTTATCTGCCTCTGTTCCGCGATCCTAGCACCTGTTCGGCGGTCGAGGTCATCCAGGCCCAAGAGGCGGCGTCGCCCGCCGAGGTCTCCGCCTGGTCTCAGCCATCGAGTGCCACCCAGCGCGCGGCCCTTGGGTCTTATCCTGGCATCGACACCGCTGATGAGCAGGATTCGCCCGCGCCCCCTGTATCCTCGAGCCCCGCGCGAGACTACTCCGATGCCTGGATCCTGCTCGTCGAACGCGATGTGCAGAGCCTGGTCGCAGTCACGGCCGCACTCGAAGCCCTTGGACTTCAGGTACAAACCGCAGCCGACGAGGAGGAGGCGCTGGAAACTCTCTCCGAGGAACACGATTGTTCGATGCTGCTGCTCGCATGCCTTGATGCCGAGGATGCCTGTGGTACGATCAGTCACCTTCGGCAGAAGGCGTGGCTGACCGAGCTGCCGATCGTTGTACTCGGCGCGCTGGATTCAGCAGCGCAAGGGCGCTGCCTTGAGGCGGGGGCGTGCTGCTTCCTGAGCAAGCCGATCGAGCCGGCCGCCTTGGCAACGCTCATCCACTCCTTGTTACGGCCCGAGGCCCGCCTTGGGATCGACGAGGATCTCGAGGAGACGGCATAATGGGCGGAGTCGATTACAAGCTACTCATCGTCGACGATCACGCGCACAACCTCTATACACTGCGCACCCTGATCGAGAAACACCTGCAGGCAACGGTGCTCGAGGCCGCCTCCGGGCGCGAAGCGATCGATCTCACGCTCAGCCATCACGACATCGATCTGATCATCCTCGATGTGCAGATGCCGGAGATGGACGGCTTTCAGACCGCCTCATTGCTCAAGCTGCGGCGACGCTCGCGCGACATCCCGATCATCTTCCTCACCGCCGCCTTCAAGGCCGAGGAATTCCAACGCCGCGGGTTCGCCGTCGGGGCCGTCGATTATCTGCTCAAGCCGATCGACGACAACCTCCTGATCAACAAGATCGGCACCTATTTTCGGCTGATCGAGAAGGAACGCTCGCTCAACCGCGAGCTGGAGATCAAGGTCGCCGAGCGCACCGCCGAACTGGCCGAGGCGCGGCAGTATCTTGCCAACATCCTCGCGCACATGGGCGAGGCGCTGCTGGTGCTCACGCCCGAGGGCGAGATCAAGATCACCAATCCGGCCGCCTGCCGGATGCTGGGCTATCCCGAATCCGATCTGCTCGGGCTCTCGATCGGCGATGTGTTCGAGGAAGAGGGCGACGCCGAGGCCGGCGCCTTCATGGGCACCTGGCTCGAGGCGCTGATCCGCACCGGCGCGCTGGCCCAAATCGATGCGCGCTTCATCGCCAGCGATGGGCGGCGCGTGCCGATCTTGTTTTCCCGTACCGCAATCAAAGATACTGATGGGACAATCACGGATATCATCTGCATCGCGAAGGACATGAGCGGGTACATGCGTATTCAAAACGCTGGAGGCTGACTGATGACGAATGAACTGCCAGCCGAACAGGTCGATCCCGAGGATACGACCTTGACGGCGATGGCCCTGAAGGCCATGGCGCATCCGCTGCGGTGGAAGATCCTCTGCTCGCTCGGTCAACATGAACTCTCGGTCGGCGAGATCGTCGAGCGCACCGGCACGTCGCAGAGCAACATCTCCCAGCACCTGGAGCAGTTGCGCAACAAAAACATCGTGATCGCGCGCAAGGAGGCGAACCGGATCTTCTATCGCATCCGCAACGACCAGTTGCTCGAACTGATCGGCATCATGCGCGATGTGCTCTGTCCGGCCAATCTCGACGATCGCTATCCCCGCTGAACCGCCTCTCACACCACACCGCGACACCTAGCGCATGCTTGACGAAAACGACTGGTTTACCGAGATCGCCGATGCCGCCGGCAGTGCCTTTTCACTGCGCGTCAAAGGCCGATTGCATCACGAGCAAACCCCCTTTCAGACCATCGAGGTCTATGCCACCGAGACCTTCGGCCATCTGATGGTCATCGACGGCTTCACGATGCTCTCGAGCCGGGAGAACTTCCTCTATCACGAGATGCTCGCGCATCCCGTGCTGTTCACCCATCCCAACCCCAAGCGGGTCGCGATCATCGGCGGCGGCGACTGCGGCACCCTACGCGAAGTCTTGCGCCACGCCGAGGTCGAGTCCGCGCTGCAGATCGATATCGACGAGCGCGTCACCCGCGTTGCCGAGACTTTCTTTCCCGAGTTGACCGAATCCAACCATGACCCGCGCGCGACCCTCTTGTTCGAGGACGGAATTCGCTGGATGCAACAGGTGCCCGCGCAGTCGCTCGATGTGATCATCATCGACAGCACCGACCCGGTCGGCCCCGCCGAGGGCTTGTTCACCACCGCCTTCTATCGTGACTGCCACCGCGCCCTCGCCGCCGGCGGTCTGCTGGTGCAACAGAGCGAATCGCCGCTGTATCACATGGATATCATCCAGGGCATGTATGCCGATACGCGCGCTGCCGGGTTCGAGGATCACGCGACCCTGTTCTTCCCGCAGACGATCTACCCCTCGGGCTGGTGGAGCGCGACCATGGCCAGTCGCGACGGCAAGCTGCCGGCCTTTCGCGCCGCAGCGGCCGCAGCGCCGCCCTTCCAGAGCCAGTACTACACCGCCGAGATCCATCGCGCGGCGCTCGCCCAGCCGGCGTTCTTCAAGCGCGCGTTCGCGGCGAGCGACCAGCAGTCGGCCTAACGCAAAACGGGGCCCGAAGGCCCCGCTGCAAGGCAGATACGCGCAAGCGCAATCCGTCAGAGCCCAGAACCACCGCGGGAGCCAACGAATTCAGGATAGGCCTCGAGTCCGCATTCGCCGACATCGACACCTTCGTACTCTTCCTCTTCGCTGACGCGGATGCCCATGGTGAGCTTGATCAGCAGCCAGACGATCAGCGAGGTGATGAACACCCAGGCAAAGATGGCGACGATGCCGGTGAGCTGCGGCAAAAAGCCAACCTCCCAATTCGTGATCGGGACCGCCAAGAGGCCCCATATACCAACCACGCCATGCACTGAGATGGCACCGACCGGATCGTCGATGCGCAGCTTATCCAGGCCGATGATCGCGAACACCACGATGATGCCACCGACGCCACCGATCAGAGTCGCGACCAGCGGGATCGGCGTCAGCGGTTCGGCCGTGATCGCCACTAGGCCGGCCAGGGCGCCGTTGAGCGCCATGGTCAGATCCGCCTTGCCGAAGACCAGGCGCGCGGTGATCAGCGCAAAGACCAGGCCACCGGCGGCGGCCATGTTGGTGTTGACGAAGACCCCGGCCACGGCGTTTGCCGATTCGATATCCGAGACCTTGAGTTCAGAGCCGCCATTGAAGCCGAACCAGCCGAGCCAGAGGATGAAGGTGCCCAAGGTCGCCAGCGGCATATTGGCACCAGGGATAGCGTTGATCGAGCCATCCTTGCCGTACTTCCCCCGGCGCGCGCCGAGCAGAAGGACGCCGGCGAGCGCCGCCGAGGCCCCCGCTAAGTGGACGATGCCAGAGCCGGCGAAGTCGCTGAACCCAAGCCCGTCGAGCCAGCCCTCGCCCCAGGTCCAGTAGCCTTCGACCGGATAGATGAAGCCGGTCATAAAGACCGCAAACAGCAGGAAGGCCCAGAGCTTCATGCGTTCGGCGACGGCCCCGGAGACGATCGACATCGCGGTCGCCACGAACACCACCTGGAAGAAGAAATCGGCCAGGCCAGAATGGTAGGTTTCGCGCTCGCTCGCGAGCACAGCGTCCACTCCGTGGTCACCGGTGGCGTTCATGAACATGAGCGACCAGTCGATCGAAGGGATGAGGCTATTGACGCCCTCCGAATACATGAGGTCGAAGCCGACCAGCATGTACATGATGCTGGCAATCGCGAACAGGGTGATATTCTTGGTCA
>PWTO01000259.1 GCA_003562815.1 Chromatiaceae bacterium
CCAGTCCGCGTCGACCAGGAAATCGGGGGCGGCGAAGGCGTTCAGCGGCAGCCAGAGCGCCGCCAGCAGGATGAGCGGGGAAAAGGATCGGGTGATCCGGTGTAATGAATGCAGCATGCGACTTTCCTTAGATTGGGTGGTTGTTTGACATCGTATCTGACCGCCGAACCGATGCGCCTGTGTTTCAAGCCCCGGTCTTGAGACGATGCGAGGGCGGCGCCGGCGGGGTCATCGTCGCCAGACCCATGGTCCGGTCACGCGCCTCATCGGGGATCGCGATGTGGTCGCTCGGCAGGCCATCGGCGGCAAGGCGGGCGCGAATGATGGCCAGATCCTCTTCGCCAAGCTCGCGCCCGGCGTACTGACGGCGCAGGCGGGCGATCTCCGGATCGATCCCGCTGTCCTCGGTCCGCGCGGATCGGTTCTCACCGACCTCGTGCCTGACTGCCGCCTCCAGCACCCGCGCAAGATGTAGGTAGGGATTGGCGACCAGCCGGAAGCGGCTGGTCGCGGCCTCCAGCTCGGCGCGAAACGGCCCCATCCAGTGGGCGACGAACTGAGACAGGATCTGCTCGGCGCGCATCGGTGGCTCGGCATGGTGGGGTCGCTCAGCACGGATGGATGGCTCCGCGCCGATGGCTGGCGCGTTGCCGGGCGGCACCTGTGCCGTGAACAGCCAGGCCACCAGCTCGAGCTGCGCGCTCAGGTGGTCCGACAGATCGCGGAAGTCGCTTTGTCGCTCAAGCCCGCAGCGGGCATAACAGCGCTCCAGCATCGTCAGGCTGCCGCCCGCGAGGGAACCGTCCAGATAGGTCCCGGTGTTGAGGCTCGGATGCGGATCGCCCGGCACGAGAAAGAGCCGCGAATACAACACCAGAAGCTGCTCGGCATCCGCGATGGTGGCGATCGCCGCCCGGTAATCCGCCAGCGCCGGCTCGAGAGGACAACCGAGCTGCGCGCCCAGGTCCTCCAGATCCAATGGCAGATCGTCGCGCAGGGCCGCCAAGAACCCCGCATCGCTCGGGGTCGTGAAAGCCCGCGCCAAACACAGGTAAAGCTCGGCCTTGGCGAGCGCGATGGATTCATTGCTCATTTGATCCAAGCCCAAGCTTCAGCTCGCCAAAGGCGTTGACGGCGTTGGAGAGAAAGATCGCCACCAGCAGCAACAGCCAGCCCGTCATCGAGGGCACGTAGTTGATCAGATCCGGCGCCCAAGCCCCCTTGAACAGCGGCACCAACTGACCGCCGATGATGTACTCGTAACGGGCGATCAGCAGCGCGTTCATCACCAGCAGCGAGGCGACGATCTGGACGGCGGGATAGGTGCGAGTCTGGGGCAGCATCAACAGGATCAGCGGCAGCAGCAGGCCGACGAAGAGTTCGAGATAGAGCAGCGGCGAACTGGCCAGATATTGCCAGACCTGCAAGCCCTCGGCATTGCCATAGAGCCCGCTGCCCAGGCGCGCCACCACGAACAGCAGATGGATGAAGATCGCCAGCGCCAACAGCGTCGGCAGGCGGGTGTCGAACAGATGGCGCAGATCGGCTGGCATCCACTTGGGGTTGAAAGCGTAGGCGAGGTAGCTGAAGAAGTAGATGAAGGCCAGGCCGCCGAGCAGCGACTCGAAGATAAAGGCGACCGGGATGTCGCCAGAGGCCCAGAAGGGCCGAAAGCTCTGCGAGCCATAGACGACACCGGCGATGGCAGTGACGCTCAAGGCCAAGGCCAGCGCCACCAGCGCATAGGGACGCAATGACTGTAGGGTCCAGTGTGTGCGCAGCAACCGATAGAGCAGCACCAGCAACGAGAGCACATAGAAGCTGACCGCCATCACCTTCCAGTACAGCGGCGAGCTGAACGCAAAGCTGAACGGGACCGCCCAGAGCGCTCGCAGCGGATGGCCGAGTTCGAGCATCAGCACCACCACACCACCGAGCAGACCGGCCAGCGCCAGCCAGACCGTTCGCCGTAGCACCGGCCGAAATTCCTCGGCGCCGGTGACGATGGCGAGACTCGCCACCATCGCCAGCCCGGTCGAGGTAAGCAGGAAATAGTCATAAATCACGATCGGCAGGCCCCAGAAGAGGCCCAGATTCGTCGTATTGAAGGCGGCGTGACCTTGGGTCGCCAGGTTGGCGAGGGTTTGACCGCCCGCAAGCAGCAGCCCGACCAAGGCGATGATAAGGATCGCCAGCCGCTTGTTCGCCAGGTCTTGTGCCGGATCATGGGTGGCCGGGGCCGGAGGCGAGGTTTGGGGATGTGCGTTGTTCATGGGCATTGACCTCAAGGATCAGAAGGATCAGGCGGACCGGCTAGCGGTGTCCGAGATCTCGTTGATGGTATCCGCAGCATCCTCCGGCGCCGGCGCCGCAGCCATGCTGCGCAGCGACGGCACCGAAGCGCTGGCCCCACCGGAGAGGTAATAGACCTGTGGCTTGTTGCCGGTCTCGTCTTTCAGGCGCACGCCGCGCTGGTCGGCGATGAGCCTGTTGACCCGGCTCTCGGGCTGATCGAGATCGCCGAAGAACCGCGCCTTGGGCGGGCAGACGCGCACGCAGGCCGGGACGTATTCCTTGAGCTCGGGGATATCCTCGTCCAGATCCGCCACCCCCTCGGGTGCCTTGCTGACCTTGTGGTAGCAGAAGGTGCACTTGGAGACGACCCCGTGCGGCTGGATGCCAATGCCGCGCGAGGGATCATCCTGAGGGCCCTTGTAGGGCGGGTCCCATTGGCGCCCGTCGTCGCTGGGGAAGGCGCCGCGGATATCGGGCTGCACCACGGCCTTTTCATCCACATAGAAGCGCACGCCATAGGGACAGGCGACCTGGCAGTATTTGCAGCCGATGCAGCGATTGTAGTCCATGAGGACGAAGCCGCCGTTCGGATCTTTGTAGGTCGCCTTGGTCGGGCAGACCGACACGCAGGAGGGGTTCTCGCAATGCATGCAAGGGCGCGGGAACCACATGAGTTTGACATTGGGATAGGTGCCTTCGTGATAGAAGAGCACGTCCTGCCAGTGCTCGCCCGGCAGGCGGTTGTTCTCCATCGTGCAGGCGGTGGTGCAGGCTTGGCAGCCCGTGCATTTGTCGAGGTCGATGACCATGCCCCATTTCGCCATGAGTCGCTTCTCCGAATAATCGTTGATCAGGATGGACGCGCGAGCGCTTTGGCTCAGGCCGGCTCGATGGTCACCTTGGTGGTGTAGTAGCTGCACTGACCGGTCACGCGATCGGACTGGTTGACGGTGATGTCGCCACAGTGCTCGGGTAGCCGGCCCTTGGCCCAGCGTCCCATGGCCCAGTGACCGTGCTCCATCGGGAAGACGATGGTGTCCGGCCGGCAGCCCTCGAAGTATTTGCAATAGCCCTCGATGCTGCCGAGGTCCGAGCGCAGGCGCACCTTGGCGCCGTTGGCGATGCCACGCGCGCGCGCGGTCTTGGGGTTGATCTCGATATAGGCGGTACTGCGCCCGCCGAGCACCGGCTGCAGGGTGGCGATGGCGACAGGGATGTTGGCGCCACGCCCCTCGGCATGCATGGCCACCTTGGGCGTGACCATGTAGAGATCGCCGCCGCCGGGATGCTGGGGCACCTCCCAGTGCGCAAACATCAGCTTGTCGCGGTCGCGCCCGGTCTTCTCGGCGATCCAGTCGGCGTGCTCCTCGAGCCAGCTCGAGCGCAGCTCGAACTTGCCAGACGGGGTTTTGAACAGGTTCTCCTTCACCTCGTTCTCGGACATGACCAGGTTGTAGTCGCGGCCATCCCATTGGCGGAACTCGCCATCGACCTGGCGATAGATGTAGGGCTTCTTGTACCAGACGCCCTTTTCCTTCCAACTCTCGAAGCTGTTCACGCCGTTATCGCCGGGATCGTCGGCGAAACCCTGGGCGAGATGGCGCAGCACGTTCTCGCTGTTGTCGAGGGCGCGATAGTAGTCGCCCATCGGGCCTTTGATGCGCTTGCCGATCTCGATCAGGGTGTCGCCGAAATATTTCGTATCATAGAGCGGCTCGATGGCCGGCACCCGCAGTTGGGTCAGGGGCCAGCCCTGGAAAGGATAGGTCGGTGAGTCCTGCAAACGCTCCAGATAGGTGTGTTCGGGCAGGACGAGATCGGCAAAGAGGGCGCTCTCGCTCGGGAAGGGCGAGGTGTCGATGACGAACAGCTCCTTGAGCGCCTCCTCCCAGACCTGGCCGTTGGGCGCCGTCCAGATCGGGTTGGTGGTATAGAACATGATGGTGTCGAGCTTGTACGGCTTGCCCGCAAGCGAATTAGGCCCGAGTTCCTGGAGCATGTTTCTGGCCAGCAGATAGCCGTCCTTGTCGCCTTTGAGATCGATGCGCGGCCGATTCTTCCAGGGACCGTTGTTGGCATAGTCGTCCTTGTAGTCCTCGGCATCCGCCGGCAGCGGCCCATAGGACGGCCCCATCTGAGACATGAGCCCGCCTTCGGCATAGAGGGAGCCGACCAGGGCATTCAAGGCGTGAATCGCCATGCCATTCAGCAGGCCGTTGGAGTGCGCATGGGCGCCGCGCTCGAACAGCGCGATGCTCGGGCGCGTCGTGCCGAACTCGCGCGCGGTGGCGAGGATGTCACGCGCGAAGAGGGTGGTGATCTCGGCCGCCCAGTCCGGGGTGCAGTCCTTGAGTTCGATGTTCCACCAGTCCACCAAGCCGCTGACCCACTTCTCGTCGAAGCTGGCCGGATTGACGCGGCGGCCGGCCTGAAAGCGATTCTCCCCGTCGCGGAAATCGCCGACAAAGGCCCGGTCCCAGAGTCCCTCGGTCAGGATCACATGGGCGATGGCCAGCGCCAGCGCGCCATCGGTCCCCGGCTTGATCAGCAGTGCGCGATCGGCGCCGGCCAGGGTGGTGTTGAGGTGGATATCGACGGCGGTGACCCGGGTCTTGGGCACGCGCTCGCCACGGATGTAGCCCCACACCTGCATGTTGTGGTTATAGGGGCGGAAGGCCTCGAGAAAGCCGACCCCGAACATCAGCAGCATGTTGGCATTGGCATAATCGTAGGCGTTGTAGCCGCCGACGCCATCGAGCGCCTTCTTGGCCTGGATGCTGCCGTCCGAGCACATCGAGGAGTGGCCGATGGGCACATTGGGCGAGCCATAGAGCGCGCCGAAGTTCCCGAGCAGGCCGGCATCGGAGGCGCCCCAACCGCGCCCGTAGCACAGTGCGAAGCGATGCGACTCGCCCTGGTCGCGCAGGGTGTTCAGCCGCTCGGCCACGGTATCCAGGGCCTCGTCCCAGGAAATGGGCACGAAGCGTGGGTTTTGATCGCGGCCTTTCTTCGGATTGGTGCGCTTCATCGGCCCTTTGAAGCGGTCCGGGTCGTAGAGGATGTAGGTGCCGAGCGGCCCCTTGGGACAGAGCTTGCCGTTGGCGATGGGATGATCGCTGGTGCCATAGATGGCATGCACGCGCCCATCGGTGGTGTAAACATCGATGCCGCAGCGCGCCGGGCACTGATGGCAGATGTTCTTGGTGATGCGGGTCTCTGGGGCGGTATCGCGACTCGCCGACGTCTGCGCCGCGCTCGGGCGCAGGGTCGTAAACAAGCCGCCGCCGAGTCCGGCGGCGCCCAGGGCGCCGGCCGCGCCGCTGGCTTGCAGGAAGCGCCGCCGTGAAACCGGGGCTGGGGTGATCTCCATCGTTTTTCTCCTGGGGTGGTGGTTCGTCATTGTTGTCCGCTTGGCCGCAGTGCCAAGCGCGGGCGGTCAAGCGTCCGCGTGTCTGGCGGCGAACAGCGTCTGGAACGCCGAGCGCGCAAAGTCCTGGTCGCGCGCGCAGGCTGGGCAGAGCGGGCTCTCGCCGGCCGCCTCACTCGTGACGGCGACCGGGATCTCGGCGCCGCAGGCCGAGCAGGCATGGGTGCTGAACCGGGTCAAGGTTTGCGCGGCGGTTGCCAACGCACCGTTGTCGCGATCCTGCGTGTCTCTTGGCCGCAGCCTGATCGCCTGTTCCGGACAGAGCTGCACACAGAGACCGCAGGCGCTGCAGTCGCTGGGGTTGAAGCGATGGCCCTGCTCGCCTTCGCGGCGATAGCGGCTGAGCGCGCCGTTCGGGCAAGCGCTGGCGCACAGGCCGTGGTGGGCGCAGGCCTCCGTGATCGCAAGCGCGGGGAAGAGGCGTGCGGGCACGCGCTGCGCTGGCGCCAGCCGGAGCAGTGCGGCCAGTCGGCGCGGTTGTTCTGGTAGCAAGCGAGGGCGCCAATCCGATCCTGTGCCCTGGCTCACCGGCGGCGCTTGATCTTGGCGCGACACTTGGCCCTGACGCGCTACCTGGTCTTGGCGCGGCGCCTGCTCGTGGCGTCTCGGCGCGGGAGGATCGGCGCGGCGTCCGGTGCGCCCGGTGAAGAACGCGCGCCGGCTGAGGCGCGCCTCCAGCAGTGGTTCCGGCCGACGTAGGTTCTTCGACTCGGCAAGCTTGGCAACCTGGGCGTCGGCACCCTCGGCGCTGCACGCGCCGGCGCTGGCGCCGTCGGAACCAAACGCGGGGATCAAACGCGGCCACCGGTCCTGATCCAGCTCGATCCCATCGAGCAGGCGCGCGGTCTCGTCCAAGCACCAGCGCGCTGGATGAGGCAAGTGCGCGTTCTCGCCCGACCGACCGGCCACATGGCCTATCGACAACCTGGCCGCATCAGAGGCGGCCGGACCCGCTGGGCAGGCGCCGCAAAGACCCCGATCCAGCAGATGCACGGGTCGGCCCGCCGCGTCCGCCACCAGTTCCAGCAACCAAGCGGGCGAGAGCCCGCCAAGACAGGGCACCCGCAACCCGTGCGCTGGCGTCCGCTCCAGCGCAACCCGCCAGCAATCGAGGGTCACCGGTGCTGTTGCGTTGTTAGCCGCGGGCAGCCGGGCCGGACCAAAACCGGGCACCGCTAGGGCCTCGGTCGGGCAGCGCGTGACGCATTGGCCACAGTCGGTGCAGCCCGAGGCCAAACGCGGTCCCGTCGCCGTCGGGATCAAGGCGCCGCTGGGGCAAGCGTCGGCGCAGCCTTGGCAGGCGAACCCGGGAAAACGTCGCGGCAGGCAAGCGTCGGCGCGAAAACGCAGCCGCGCCTCCTGACCCATCGGAAGACCTTTGCCCCTCACGCTTTCCAACATCAGCTGAACTTCGATACGCGATCAGCAGCCAGGATGAATCGCTGACAAAACACACCACTCACGCTATTTAAGAACATACGAATACTGTTCTTTAAGCGATTGTTCGTCAGCTTATATACCCATGCCCGATCTAAGGTGATTGTCGATTCGGACGCTAGACCCGAAGCCACGGACCACGCAAGCGCGAATAGATGGTTTGATTGCGATATGTCAATCTATAGCCCATGCCTCGCGCGCGAGACAGCCTCATCCATCACGACCCGAGACCTCCGAAGACGGGCCACCTGACAGGCGGGAATCAGGGCGCGTATCATGGCCCAACACGGAGCCCACTGAATCGAGCCCCATCAGCAGGCCGGCAGGCGCTGGTCGGCATCGATCACCTCACACAGGGCCCTCAGCA
>PWTO01000020.1 GCA_003562815.1 Chromatiaceae bacterium
CCGGATGCCGATAGGCGGCCGCAAAACGCTCCGCGAGCGTGACCGGCGTGAGGCCAAACTGCTCGAGGCTATAGTGATGCTTGCTTTGATGGCGCCGAGCCTGGCGATCCTCGCGCGCGAGCACCTGCGCAAAGTCGGCTGAAAGGGTCAGCCCGAAACGTTGATAGACCGCCGTGAGCGTTTGTCCGAGATGGCCGCGCAACGCCTGCATGCCGAGCGCGGCATGGCGCTGCTGCGGGAGCCGTTCGCGCAGCCGATCCAGGTTCTCGTAGTAGAACGCCAACTGCTCGGTCAGGCGTTGGCGCACCGGTGGGCTGTCGGCGGGCACCCCGAAGAAGGCCAGCCCAGGGCCGATCGAACTCAGTTGCGAGGGGACCGTTTCGAGCGGATCGCGCAGGCTGACGAGGAAGCGAGCATCCGGAAAACGCTCGGCCAGACTCCGCGCCCAAGGGGCGAAGGCGGCATTCTTCGAGAGCAGCCGTTTCTCGGGGCCATGCACATAGAGATGGCGCTTGAGACAGCCCTCATAGAAATCGAGCAGGCGTGTGCGCTCGGCGGGGTCGAGATCGGCATCGAAGCGTCCCACCCGCCAGATGTGCTCGAAACCGGGGAAGGGCAGCGCGAGGATGAAACAGGAGAGGACCGGCATCAGGGCAAAGTAGTCCTCCTCCGGTGTCGTTAGTCCCATCGGATGGACCTCGTCGAGCCCGGCGAAGGCGCGGCGCTCGATGCGCCGTAGCAGGCGCGCGATCGGTGCCCCGATCGCGCGATCCAGCCGCGCGAGTCCGAGGAAGAACAGGCGCTGGGTCACCGATGGGGCGAACAAACATTCCCAGGTGCGAAAGGTGGTGAACTGCCGATCCTGCGCCAGCACCTGATGCAGCCGCGTGGTGCCGCTGCGCGGCACGCCGAGCACGAACAGCGGTGCCGCGACCGACACCCGCCGCCAGCCGCGAAAGAAGAGATCGTCGAGCAGGAAGCCGAGCCAATGCAGGGCTTGGACGATCGCGAACAGCGGCAGGAAGCCGATCATCACCAGCACCCGCCGCAAGCGCAGCCGCGCCTGGCCATCGGGCGAGCGGCTCAGGCTCGCTCCAACGAGACCGATGAAGCGCTTGGTCGAGATCAGCAAGAGCTCAAGCATGGCGGGCAAGATCGGCCTTGGCGTTTGAACGAAGCGGGGCGCAGCGGCGAGCAGCCTCGCATCTTACCCCAGCTCGTGCCCAAATCGAAGACGCTAGTGTGGCCCCTGTTGTGGGTTGGGTTCGACGTTCATCTGCTCCGAGCCTTGGGGCATGGTCGGTGCAGCGTTAGGCGGACTGGGCTCGGCGTCTGGCTTGGCGGGCGGGCGCTCGGCCTCGGCTGGCGCTGCCGCGTTGGCTGCTTCAGTCGCCTGGTTGCTGGCCTTGGCATCGGTCTGCTGCGACAGAGGTAGCTTGTCTTGCTGATCTTGCACCGGCGGGGCCGTGGCTGGAACGGACACGGCCTCGTCTTGCGAATCGTCGTTGGGACTCGTGCCCTCGTGATGTTCACTCCGCCGGCGGCCGCGTCCACCGCGCCGACGTCGACTTGAACGTGTCCGGCTCGCCGATTTGCCATCGCTTCCTTCTGCTGCGGCCTCGGGGCGTTCGTCATCGGTCGGTTGCTCAGTGGACTCAGTGGTCGCGGCAACCGCGCTCGCCGAGCGCTCTTGCACCGGGTCGCCCGACGCGGCGCGCGAGGCGGTCGCGACCAACGCTCTGGAGGTGGATTCAGTCCTTGAGGCTGGAGGCGCCGCTGCGTTGTTTTCGTGATCGGCGGTGCCATCGGCTGCTACAGAGGAGCTATCGCCGTTTTGCTGATGGCGCCGGCCGCGACCGCCACGCGAACCGCGCCGGGAGTTCCCGCGTCGGCTTTGGCTGCTGTTCTGGCCAGCGCTCTGTTCGGTACTTTGGCCGGCGCTCTGATCCGTATCCGCGCTCGCCTTGCCAGGGCTGGAGGAGCCAGCCTCAGAGCCGTTGCCGCTGCCCGCCGGGGTTGAGCGATCCGCCTGACCGTTATCGGCCTGACTCGTCTCGGTCTGGGCGTTGGAGCGGCGCGGGCGACGCTCGCCGCGTTGATTGCGCGTGCCTTGGCCCGTGCGTTTTGAGCCGCGAGACTCCGAGGCGCCCGCGCGTTCGGCCCGTGGCCCACCTGCGGATGTTCGACCCGTCCCGCTGGCCGAGCGATCGCCCGCCGATGCGCCCTCATGCGATTGATCGGGCGGAATGGCGAAGAGGGTGGTCCAGATACGCTTGAGCATGCTCTCGGTGCGCCGCCCTTGTTCGCTGGCGCTGTCGGCTGTGTCGGTCTCGTCATCGGCTGGATCGCGGCGCTGGGGGGCCGGCATCGAGGGCGCGAGAGCCTTGACTGCGGGCTCCTCTGGACGCGGGATGCTGTGCGGACGCGCGAAGGCCGGCTCGGTCGCATCGGGGTGCGCCGCCAGATCGTAGCTGAGTTCGCCATCGCTCAGACGTTCGGTATCTTGGGCGCGGATGCGTTCGATTTGGTAATCGGGCGTGTCCATGTGCCGATTCGGAATCAGCACGACATCGACCTTCTGGCGCTCTTCGATCTGGACGATCATGAGCCGCTTTTCGTTGAGCAGGAAGGTCGCGACCTCGACCGGCAACTGCGCGATGATGCGCGAGGTGCGGTCCTTCATCGCCTCTTCCTCGACGATGCGCAGCACCGAGAGGGCCAAGGATTCGACCCCGCGGATGGTGCCCTGACCCTTGCAGCGCGGGCAGACCAGCTGGCTGGACTCGCCGAGCGAGGGGCGCAGGCGCTGACGCGACATTTCGAGCAGGCCAAAGCGCGAGATGCGCGCCACCTGCACGCGCGCGCGATCGTGCTTGAGCGCATCGCGCAGCCGGTTTTCGACCTCGCGCTGATGCTTGGGCGGGGTCATGTCGATGAAGTCGATCACGAACAGGCCGCCGAGATCGCGCAGGCGTAGCTGGCGGGCGATCTCGTCGGCGGCTTCCAGATTGGTATTGAGCGCGGTCTCCTCGATATCGGCGCCCTTGGTGGCGCGCGCCGAGTTGATATCGACCGAGGTCAGCGCCTCGCCTTGGTCGATCACCAGCGAGCCGCCGGAGGGCAGCCGCACCTCGCGTTGAAATACCGATTCGATCTGGCTCTCGATCTGGTAGCGCGTGAACATCGGTACCTCGTCCTGATAGAGGCGCAGCTTCTTCAGGTTGTTCGGCATCACCTGACGCATGAAGGTCTCGGCTTTTTGGTAGACTTTGGCATCATCGACCACGATCTCGCCGATATCGACGCGCAGATGATCGCGCATCGAGCGGATGATGACGTCGCTTTCTTGATAGATCAGGAAGGGCGCCTTGCGTCCCTCGTTGGAGCCTTTGATCGCGTCCCAGAGCTGCAACAGGTAATCGAGATCCCACTGCAGTTCTTCGACGTTCTTGCCGACGCCGGCGGTGCGCACGATCAACCCCATGTCCTCGGGCAGCGCAAGCTGGCTCAGCACCTCGCGCAGGTCGGAACGGTCACTGCCCTCGATGCGCCGCGAGACGCCGCCGGCGCGCGGGTTGTTCGGCATCAGCACCAGGTAGCGACCGGCCAGCGAGATGAAGGTGGTCAGCGCCGCGCCTTTATTGCCGCGCTCCTCCTTGTCGATCTGCACCATGACCTGCTGACCTTCCTTGATCAGCTCCTTGATGCTGGCGCGGGTGCCCGGTTTCGGGGCATCCTGACGGAAGTAGCTGCGTGCGATCTCCTTCAGTGGCAGGAAGCCGTGGCGGTCCGAGCCATAATCGACGAAGGCGGCCTCGAGGCTCGGCTCGACGCGGGTGATGGTGCCTTTGTAGATGTTGGCCTTCTTTTGCTCGCGCCCGGCGCTTTCGATATCGAGGTTATATAATTGTTGGCCATCGACAATGGCCACCCGCAACTCCTCGGGCTGAGTTGCGTTGATCAGCATTCTTTTCATCGTTGTGTCGATTCTCTCGCCTTCGCGCGAGGCGCGGTCCACGGCCGGATCGTTCGGCCATGGGTGCGCGCGCAAGCGGCTTCATGTGCCGCCGCGCTCACGCAGCCGGGGCGACTCGGCTCGCGCGAGGGTCGCGCTGAGCCAGCCTACTGTGATGCCCGCGGCATGCCATAAGCACGCGCTTTCGTTTGACTTTCGGTGCCCGGCGCGGTGCGCCAAGGACCCTGTCGAGTCAGCGGCGCAGAGCCGCTGCTCGTTGAAACCTGTAGGGAGTCGGGAACGGCAGGGTGTCACAGTGGTTGGACAATGCGCCATACTGTTGGCTTGGCGCAGGGCCGCCTGTGGCGGGTATCGCCCGTCCCCTCAATCCGTGCTGCGCCTCCCCATCGCGCAGGGAGCGATACCGCACCCTCGCACACAGCACACGTCTCGAATGCTAGCAAGCTTTCTCGGTACCGGCAATTGACCCCGAAGTCGTCGACGAAACACCCGCGCGGCGCGCGTCCTCGCTCCGCGCCCTCGGCGCAGGCTAAGCCGCGCGCCTCGGCGCTGAAGCCGCGCTCGAGTCCGCGCCCGGACACGCCGGGGCGCACGCCGCCGGCGCTGGCGCCTGAGCCAAATCACGCCGGTCCTCGGGTCGAATGGGTCCAGGTCAGCGCCGAGACCGCCGGCCAGCGCATCGATAATTTCCTCTTAACGCGCTTAAAAGGCGTGCCGCGCAGCCTCGTCTATCGGCTGCTGCGACGCGGTGAAGTGCGCGTCAACAAGGGCCGCGCCCGCCCATCGCAGCGGCTCGCCGAGGGCGATCAGGTGCGGCTGCCCCCGCTGCGCCGAGCCGAGCAGGGCACGCCTATCGCACCCTCGGCCCGGCTCCAGGATCGCCTCGCCGCAGCCCTGCTCTATGAAGACGACCTGGTGCTGGTGCTGAACAAGCCGGCCGGTCTCGCTGTGCATGGCGGCAGCGGTATCAACCTGGGCGTGATCGAGAGCCTGCGCGCCATGCGCCCCGACGCCGAGCTGGAGCTGGTGCACCGGCTCGACCGGGATACCTCCGGCTGCCTGCTGATCAGCAAGCGCCGCAGTGCGTTGCGCCGCCTGCATTCGCAGCTGCGCGAGGGCGAGGTCGACAAGCGCTATCTGGCGTTGCTCTGTGGCGCATTGCCGCAAGCCGAGATCGAAGTGGCCGCCGCGCTGAGCACCAACCGCGTGCGCGGCGGCGAGCGGGTGGTGCGGGTCGATCCGCTGAATGGCAAACCCTCGCGGACCCGCTTTCGCGTCCGCCAGCGCCTGGGGGCTTTGACTCTGGTCGAAGCCGAGCTGGAGACCGGGCGCACGCATCAGATCCGGGTGCATGCAGCCCACCTCGGCGCGGCGGTCGCGGGCGATCCCAAATACGGCGACCCGGCGACCAATGCGCGTCTGGAGACGCTTGGATTGAAACGCTTGTTTTTGCACGCGGCGGCCCTGAGTTTTCGCCCGAAGGACGATCGGCCACCGGTGCATGTCATCGCGCCGCTTCCAGATGCGCTGGAGGCGGTCTTGAAACGCCTTGAGGAAACACCTTGGACCTGACCATGGACCTAAGCAGCGAGGCAGCCTCGGGGCTGCAAGCGATCGAACTCATTGCGTTCGATTGGGATGGAACCCTGATGGACTCGGAAGGGCGCATCGTGGCGAGCATGCAGGCGGCCTTCACCGATCTCGGTCTTGCGCCGCCGTCCTCGGCCGCTGTGCGCGAGGTGATCGGTCTTGGACTCGAGGAGGCCATTCGGCGCCTGCCTGGATTCAACGGAGAGGAGACCCTCGCGGAACTCATCGCCCGTTATCGACACCAGTATCTGGTCGCCGACGCCACCCCAACGCCGCTCTTCGACGGCGCCAAAGCACTGATCGAGGCGCTGCATGCCCAGGGTCGGCTGCTGGCGGTTGCCACTGGCAAGAGCCGGCGCGGGCTCGATCAAGCCCTGGATCAAACCGGGTTGCGGCCCTGGTTTCATGCCACGCGCTGCGCCGAGGAGACCTTTTCCAAGCCGCATCCAGGGATGCTCTATGAACTCATGGACGAACTCGGCGTCACGCCCGCTGTCACCCTAATGATCGGCGACACCGACTACGATCTGCAGATGGCGCACACTGCCGGCGTGCGCGCGATCGCGGTCGGCTATGGGACGCAGACACGCGAGCGTCTGCGCGCGCAGCAGCCGTTGGCCTGCGCGCCGTCGATCGCCGTGCTCTCGGAGTGGCTCCTGCGCTCACCCACATCACTTCCCTCCTGACTGCTGTCGTACCCCCACACACAATGAAGCTACCCTCATGGATCGGCCGTTGGCAACGTGATCGCGCCACACGCGCCCAGATGCCGGCCACCGACGACCCGAACTGGGAACGCGCCCTAATCAACCGGCTTGCGGTCGATTTCCTGCGTCATCAGCACCGGTCACGGCGCTTTGGCCTGATGATTAAATTCAGTCTGCTGGCGTATTTGATTCTGCTCTCGGCGACGCTGATCATGGACGGCTTCGGCGATGCGCTGGGCACAGCGAGCGAGCACACGGCCCTGGTCAAGATCGATGGACCGATCGCGGACCAGGCGAGCGCGAGCGCTGAGCGCATCATCAAGGGGCTGCGTCAGGCCTTCGCGGCAGACAAGGCCAAGGCGATCATCCTGCGCATCAACAGCCCCGGTGGCAGTCCGGTCCAGTCCGGCTATGTCTTCGACGAAATTCAGCGTCTGCGCGAGCAGCATCCAGACACGCCGCTTTATGCCGTCGCCGCCGATGTCTGCGCCTCTGGGGCCTACTACATCGCCAGCGCCGCCGATGCGATCTACGTCGATCGGGCAACCCTGATCGGCTCCATCGGCGTGCGCATGGACAGCTTCGGTTTCCAACGCGCCCTCGATGAACTCGGCATCCAACGCCGCCTGCTCACCGCCGGCGAGCACAAGGGCATCCTCGATCCCTTCTCGGAGTTCGATGACTGGGACCGGGACTTCATCCAAGGCTTGCTGGATAACCTCCATCAGCAGTTCACGACTGCGGTCAAGGAAGGGCGCGGCGATCGCCTCAAGGGCGGCGATGAGCTGTTCAGCGGTCTGTTCTGGACGGGCCAAGAGAGCGTCGCCCTCGGCCTCAGCGATGGGCTCGGCAGCGCCTCCTTTGTCGCCCGGGAGGTGGTTGGGGCCGAAAGACTCGTCGACTACAGCCAAAAGCGCGATCTCTTTGAACGCTTTGCCGAGCGGATCGGCACCGCCTTTGCC
Source organism: Chromatiaceae bacterium (assembly GCA_003562815.1). Lineage (GTDB taxonomy): Bacteria > Pseudomonadota > Gammaproteobacteria > Chromatiales > Chromatiaceae > Lamprobacter. The sequence continues at coordinate 7,236 of PWTO01000020.1, forward strand.
TATCGGCTCGCCGAGCTGACCGGCGTGGGTATGCCATCCCTCAGATAGTGCTTCGAGTGCTCGCGGGTGGTGCAGGCGACGCGGTCGCCGGAGCGGGCAAGGCGGCGAGGCTGTCCGGATGCCGGCGGCGCAGTTGCTCGAGATCGCGGTAGTCCAGTTCGGAAGGCTCGGGGTGGCGTCAGTCGCTCAGCGGATCGACTCCGGCTGCGCGCAGCAGTGCGGCGAGGCGAATCAGCGGGAGCCCGATCAGGCTGGTGGGATCATCGCCTTCGAGACGCTC
>PWTO01000049.1 GCA_003562815.1 Chromatiaceae bacterium
AGTCGCTAAAGACGCGCGTCCGGCTCGAACAAACACTAGGCATGCCGTCCATCGCTCGGGCGCCTCGCCCGCGACATCGATGCGCCGACTGACTCGACTCGGTCGCATGATGGTATCGTTCTCGGCATTAAGCCAGCTTTCCTCGCATCAGCATCCCGAACGTATGAACGACACCGCCGACAGCCTCGCCCAACTCCATGTGCGCACCGCCACCCCGCGCGACGTTCCCGCCATCCGCGCTCTGTTCGAGCGCGCCTATGCCGGCAGCGGGGTCAGCAGCTATAGCGCGGCGATGCTGCGCGGCCAGATCAACAAATTTGCCGAGGGCCAATTCGTCGCCGAGTACCACGAGGATGAGGGCGCGCGCCTGATCGGCTTCTGCTCCAGCTTCCTGGTCAGCGGCGAGATCGCCCTGAAACCGCACGGCTGGAACTGGATCACCGGCAGCGGCTACGCCTCGCGCCACGACCCGGATGGCGATTATCTCTATGGCATGGAGGTCTGCGTCGACCCCGAGTACCGCGGGCTGCGGATTGGCCAGCGGCTCTACGACGAGCGCAAGAAGCTGGTCCAGTCGCTGGCGCTCAAGGGCATCATCTACGGCGGTCGCCTGCCCTCGCTGGACGCCGCGCTGATGCGCGATGAGGACGCCTACGAGAGCCCGCAGGCCTATGTCGAGGCGGTGGTGGAAGGCCGCGAGCGCGATCCGGTGCTGACCTTCCAGTTGCGCAACGACTTCCAGGTCATCGGCCTGATGCCGGGCTACTGGCCCGAGGACCAGCAATCGCGCGGCTACGGGGTGCATCTGCTGTGGCGCAACCCGCACGCGCCGGACGAGAAGGAAGAGGCGCGCGCGAAGCACTATGGCGGTCGGCTGATGGATACGGTGCGTGTCGCCACCGTTCAGTATCAGCAGCGGCGGGTCAAATCGTTCGACGAATTTATCGATATGTTGCGCTATTTCGTCGATGTCACCGCCGACTATCGCGCCGACTTCTGCGTCTTCCCGGAGCTGTTCTCGTTGCAATTGCTCTCGATGGAGGATCAGGAGCTATCGCCGGCCGAGGCCATCGAGGCCCTCACGCATTACACCGCCCCGATCAAGGAGGCGCTGCGCGAGATGGCGATGCGCTACAACATCAACATCATCGCCGGCTCGCATCCGACCAAGATGGACAACGGCCGGGTCGAGAACATCTGCTATATCTGCCTGCGCAGCGGCGAGGTATACGAACAGGCCAAGATCCATCCGACCCCGAACGAGGTCTATTGGTGGAACATCGAGGGCGGCAACGAGCTGGCCGCGATCAACACCGACTGCGGCCCCATCGGCGTGCTGATCTGCTATGACGCCGAATTCCCGGAGCTGGCCCGGCATCTGGTCGATCAGGGCGCGAACATCATCTTCGTGCCCTTCTGTACCGATGAGCGTCAATCCTATCTGCGCGTGCGCTATTGCGGTCAGGCGCGCGCGGTCGAGAATCAGTGCTATGTGGTCCTCTCCGGCAACTGCGGCAACCTACCGAACGTCGCCAACATGGACATCCAGTACGCGCAGAGCTGCATCCTGACGCCTTGCGACTTCCCCTTCGCACGCGATGGCATCGCCGCCGATACCACGCCCAATGTCGAGACCGTCGCCTTCGCCGATCTCGGGCTCAAGGCGCTGCGCGAGGCGCGCAACTCCGGTACCGTGCAGAACCTCAAGGATCGCCGGCATGATCTCTACACCACGGTTTGGCGCGAGCGTTAGCGGCTTTGTCCTATCGTCGATGGCCAGTGCTCGGGAAGGGGCCGAGGTCTGTCTCGAAGATCGCCGTCACGCAAATGCGCGAGCTGACATTGCTGCAGCACATAGTTGCGCACGCCGGCATTGGCCAGCTGCTGCATGAGCGTTTGCAGATAGGCATCGTCATCGAGCCCCGGCATTGGCGTGGTGCGAACCTCGAGCGCGATTCCAGCCTCAAGCAGCAGCGCCAGACTTTCCCAGGCGGCTTCGCCGGAGCCGGGCACGCCGGTCACTGCGGGATAGTCCTCGGGCAGGGCCTTGATATCCAGCCCAACCCAATCGAGCAGCGGCAGTAGGGCTCGCAAGCGCTGCGGATAAGGGCCGCCAGTATGCAGCCCGACCTTGAAGCCGAGTGCGCGCACCTCGGCCATTGCATTGGCGAGGGCAGACTGCGCGGTCGGCTCACCGCCGCTGAAGACCACCGCGTCGAGCAGACCACGGCGAGACCTCAGAAGCTTGAGCACCTCGGCCCAGGTGGTCGCATCCAGCCCTGCCCCTTCCTCTTCGGGTGCGGCATCGAGCAGATGGCCGTTATGGCAGTAGGGGCAGCGCCAGGGGCAGCCCTGGCAGTAGACGACGGCCGCGAGTTCGCCCGGATAATCGACGCTGGTCAAGGGCGTCAGTCCGCCGAGCCGGAGCGCATTGTCCACGGGCTGGGGCTGGGGCTGGGCTTGGAGCTGAGGCTTGATCATAGCCGAACGTCGTCTTGCCGTTGTTTTTGAGCCTTATCTCAGGAGCGCTCAAGCGGCCTCGCGACGAGCCTCCCCGGAGCGCTGATTCGGACGATGCGCCGTCTGCTGGCCTGAGTCTTGGCTCGCGTGCCAGCTCGAGTGCGGATGAGCATCCGGGCGCCCCGCTGGTCGCTCTTGGAAATAGGTGCGCTCCTGATGCTCGGCCTGCTTGCCGCGGTTGAAGGCTGAGACCGGCCGGTGATAGCCCATGACGCGGGTCCAGACCTCGCAGCGGGTACGCTCCTCGTCGCGCAACTCAATGGTCGGTTCGATAGTCGGCTCGATGATGTGGTTCTCTTTCATGTCTTACTCCTGTCGATGTTGGTGAGGCGGCCTACGCATCGGCCACTGTGACTTGGTCAGTCTTGCCCAAGGTGCTTGTTTGTCCCATGGGTGAGCGGTGAACCATTGCTGATGCTGCGATCAGCGCCGCCGATGGCCCGCTCGGCGATCGCTCAGGCCGTCGCCGCTTGCAGTTCGGCACGCCTCTTTTCGATCAGCTCGGCATCGCACTTGGGGCAGAATTCGTGCTCGCCGGCCAGATAGCCATGGGTGGGACAGACCGAGAAGATCGGCGTCACCGTGATATACGGCAGCCGGAAGTGGGTCAGCGCGCGCTGGACGAGGCGCTTGCAGGCCTCGGTCGAGCCGATACGCTCGCCCATGTACAGATGCAGCACGGTGCCGCCGGTGTACTTGGTTTGCAGCGCATCCTGTGCCGCTAGTGCCTTGAAGGCGTCGTCGGTATAGCCGACTGGCAGATGCGAGGAGTTGGTGTAGTACGGTGCCTCCTCGGTGCCGGCCTGCAGGATGTCCGGGAAGCGCTTCTTGTCCTCGCGCGCGAAACGATAGGTCGTGCCCTCGGCCGGCGTCGCCTCCAGGTTGTACATGTGGCCGGTCTCCTCCTGGAACTCAACCATCCGCGCACGCACATGGTCGAGCAGCCGGCAGGCGAAGGCGTGGCCCCACTCGGTGGTGATGTCGTCGGTGTCCGCCGTGAAGTTGCGGATCATCTCGTTGATGCCGTTCACCCCGAGCGTACTGAAGTGATTGCGCAGGGTGCCGAGATAGCGCTTGGTGTAGGGGAACAGCCCGGCATCCATGTGGCGCTGGATCACCTTGCGCTTCAGCTCCAGGCTCTTCTTGGCCAGCTCCATCAGCTCGTCGAGGCGCCGCAGCAGCCCGGTTTCGTCGCCTCGATGAGTATAGCCGAGCCGCGCGCAGTTGATGGTCACCACGCCGAGCGAGCCGGTCTGCTCGGCCGAGCCGAACAGGCCATTGCCGCGTTTGAGTAGCTCGCTGAGATCGAGCTGCAGCCGGCAGCACATCGAGCGCACCATGTTGGGCGAGAGTTCAGAATTGATGAAGCCCTGGAAATAGGGCAAACCATATTTGGCCGTCATCTCGAACAGATGCTCGGCATTCTCGCTATCCCAGGGGAAATCTTCGGTGATGTTGTAGGTTGGGATCGGGAAGGTGAAGATGCGCCCCTTGGCATCGCCCTCGGTCATCACCGCGATATAGGCGCGGTTGATCATGTCCATCTCGGTCTGCAGCTCGCCGTAGGTAAACGGCTGCTCGACGCCACCGATCATCGGCACCTGCTCGCGCAGGTCCTCGGGGCAGACCCAATCGAAGGTGAGATTCGTAAACGGCGTCTGTGTGCCCCAACGCGACGGCACATTGAGATTGTAGATCAACTCCTGGATGTACTGCTTGACGCGCGGATAGTCGAGCCCATCGACGCGAATATAGGGCGCCATGTAGGTATCGAAGCTCGAGAACGCCTGCGCACCGGCCCACTCGTTCTGCAAAGTGCCGAGGAAGTTGACGATCTGCCCGACCGCGCTCGACATGTGCTTTGGCGGATCGGCCTCGACCCGGCCCGGCACGCCGTTCAAGCCCTCGGCCAGCAGGGTGCGCAACGACCAACCGGCGCAGTAGCCGGCGAGCATGTCCAGGTCATGGATGTGCAGGTCGCCCTCGCGGTGCGCCTCCCCGACCTGCGGCGGATAGACGTGCGAGAGCCAGTAGTTGGCGATCATCTTGCCCGAGGTGTTCAGGATCAGCCCGCCGAGCGAATAGCCTTGGTTGGCGTTGGCCGAGACCCGCCAGTCGGAGCGATCCAGATACTCGTTGATCGAGCTGGTAACATCGACCAGCGTGCGCCGATCGGCGCGCAGCTTGGCGCGCTGCTCGCGGTAGACGATATAGGAGCGCGCGGTCTCGAAGTGATTGGCGCTGATCAGGGTCTGCTCGACGACATCCTGGATACCCTCGATGTCCGGACTGCGTTCCTCGCCATACCGATGCGCGAGCACCTTGACCACTTGCGCGGTCAGCAGTTGCGCCTCCATCTCGCCGAACTCCCCGGTCGCCTGCCCGGCGCGCGCGATCGCCGATTCGATCTTCGAGGCGTCGAAGACAACCTGCTCGCCATCGCGCTTGGTGACGCGGGTTGGCAGGGTCGCAAGCGAGGAGGCAGATATCGACATAATTTCGAGATTCCCGAGCAAAAGACACAAGATATTGTGTTAGAGAGTATAACGAACGCTAGATATTGTTGATAGTGGTCTATCGACCACGGCTTGGGCCAGGTTGATCCAGGTCACGACCGGCACTGTCAGGCCATTGAAACTCGGGCGATCTCGCGCACCGATATTGATTGATTCAGCGGCGCTTGACACCATGACTCCCTTTCTTGAGGATGACCCGCCTGCACAGTCCCGCGCCACGCGAATGCCTAGAGCCCATGCCACGCAAAGTCTTCATCCAAACCTACGGCTGCCAGATGAACGAGTACGACTCGTCACGGATGGCCGATCTGCTGCGTGAGTCGCATGGCCTCGAGCGCACCGAGCGGCCCGAGGAGGCCGATGTGCTGCTGATGAACACCTGCTCGATCCGCGAGAAGGCGCAAGAGAAGGTCTTCTCCCAGCTCGGGCGCTGGCGGCCCTGGAAACAGGCTCGGCCCGAACTGGTGATCGGTGTTGGCGGTTGTGTCGCGAGCCAAGAAGGAGCGCTGATTCGCGAGCGCGCGCCCTACGTCGATCTGGTGTTTGGACCGCAGACCCTGCATCGGCTGCCGGCGATGCTCGACGCGGTCGCACAGCAACAGCAGCCGCAGGTCGATATCAGCTTCCCGGAGATCGAGAAGTTCGACCGCCTGCCCGAACCGCGCGCCGATGGCCCGAGCGCCTTCGTCTCGGTGATGGAAGGCTGCTCCAAGTATTGCACCTACTGCGTGGTCCCCTACACGCGCGGCGAGGAGGTCAGCCGACCCTTCGACGACGTCATCGCCGAGGTCGCCGGCCTCGCCGAGCAGGGCGTGCGCGAGGTCCATCTGCTCGGGCAGAACGTCAACGCCTATCGCGGCCCAATGCACGATGGCGAGCGCGCCGATCTGGCGCTGCTGATCCGCTACTGCGCGGCCATCGACGGCATCGAGCGCATCCGCTTCACCACCTCGCATCCGGTCGCGTTCTCGGACAGCCTGATCGAGGTCTACGCCGAGGTACCAGCACTCGTCAGCTACCTGCATCTGCCGGTGCAGAGCGGCTCGGACCGCATCCTCGCGCTGATGAAGCGCGGCCACACCGCGCTCGAATACAAGGACAAGATCCGCCGTCTGCGGCACGTGCGCCCTGGGATCAGCCTCTCCTCGGACTTCATCGTCGGCTTTCCCGGCGAAACCGAGGCCGATTTCGAGGCCACACTGCGCTTGATCGACGAGATCGGTTTCGACCAATCCTTCAGCTTCGTCTATAGTGCGCGACCGGGAACGCCAGCCGCCGCCTATTCAGACCTAGTACCCCTCGCGCTGAAGCAGGAGCGCTTGGCGCGGCTGCAGCAGTTGATCAATCAACAGGCGCAGCAGATCAGCCGGCGGATGGTCGGCGAGAGGCAGCGGGTTCTGGTCACCGGCCCTTCGCGCAAGGACCCCAGCCAGCTCGCCGGGCGCACCGAGAATAACCGGGTGGTCAACTTTAGCGGCCCGGCGGCGCTGATCGGCGACTTCGCCGACCTGCTCATCACCGAGGCCCTGCCGAATTCGCTGCGTGGCGAGCAACCCATCCACCGATTCGCTCTAGCAACAGCGCCCCGCGCGCGTCACCATTGACTCAATCGCCCACCCATATCGATCTTCGCCTGGCGCCCGAAGACAATGTGCGACTGGCCAACCTGTGCGGCCAGTTTGATTCGCACTTGCGTCTGATCGAGCGCCGTCTTGGCATCGAGATCGCCAATCGCGGCACCAGCTTCCGCGTCATCGGCGAGCCCCAGGCCGCCGAGGCCGGTGCCCGAGTCCTCGAGGGGCTCTATGCGGCGACCGCCGACGAGGTGCTGTCGGCCGAGCGTGTGCATCTGGAGCTGATCGAGTCTGGTGCCGATGCCGTCGCCGCCGCCAGCGCCGACGCGGTTCCTGAGTTGCTCATCAAGACCAAGCGCGGGCTGATCAAGCCGCGCGGTCCGATACAGCTCAGCTACATGCACGCGATCCTGCGCCACGACATCAATTTCGGCGTCGGTCCGGCCGGCACCGGCAAGACCTATCTTGCCGTCGCCTGCGCGGTCGAGGCGCTGGAGACCGAGCGCGTGCGCCGGCTGCTGTTGGTGCGCCCGGCGGTCGAGGCCGGCGAACGCCTTGGCTTCCTGCCCGGCGATCTGGCGCAGAAGATCGATCCCTATCTGCGCCCGCTCTACGATGCGCTGTTCGAGATGCTCGGCTTCGAGAAGGTCAATAAGCTCATCGAGCGCAACGTGATCGAGGTCGCGCCGCTCGCCTACATGCGCGGGCGCACCCTGAACGACGCCTTCATCATCCTCGACGAGGCGCAAAACACCACGCCCGAGCAGATGAAGATGTTCCTGACCCGGATCGGCTTCGGCTCCACCGCCGTGGTCACCGGCGATGTGACCCAGGTCGATCTGCCGCGTGGTCAGCCCTCGGGGCTGCGGCAGGTGGTCGAGATCCTGCGCGCGGTGGAAGGCATCAGCTTCACCTTCTTCAGTGCCCGCGATGTGGTGCGCCATGCCCTGGTGCAACGCATCGTCAATGCCTACGATGCCCATGACCAAAGCCAAGGTCGCTGAGCCGCCGGCGCCGCTGGACGCATCCGCGATGATGAAGCCACCGGCAGCGCCCGAACCCGCGCTCTTGCTCGATCTTCAGTACGGCCCCCTCGACCCTCATCAGCGCACCGCGCTGCCGGATGACGCCGCGTTCGAGCGTTGGGCCTTGGCTGCGCTCGCCCCGGAACGCGCGCATCACCCGGCAGTGGTGCCTGGGCCGGCGCAACTGACGATTCGCATCACCGACGAGGCCGAGAGCGCTGACCTCAACCAGCGCTATCGCGGGCGTTGCGGACCCACCAATATCCTCTCGTTTCCATTCGAGTCGCCACCGGGTCTGGATTCCGAGCAGGCCAGCGCCGCCGGGATCGATGCCCTGCTCGGGGATCTGGTGATCTGCGCGCCCTTGGTGCGTCGCGAAGCCGCCGAGCAGGGCAAGACCGAGACCGCGCATTGGGCGCATCTGGTGGTGCACGGCGTGCTGCATCTGCTCGGCTTCGATCACCTGACCGCCGCCGAGGCTGCGCCGATGGAATCACTGGAAATCACGATCCTGGCCGCGCTAGGATTCTCAACACCGTACGAGGTCAACGACGACGCCAATGGCGAGCGACGACGGATCTAGCAATGACGCCCAGTCTAGCCAGGGCTGGCGGCGTCTCAGTCTATCCGGGCTTGTTCAGCGCTTCGGCCGCTGCGAGCCCAAGAACAAAGAACAGCTCGCCGAGTGCCTCCAGCAGGCCGAGGGCCGGGGGCTCCTCGATCGGGACGCACTCGGCATGATGGAAGCCGTGCTGCAGGTCGCCGACCTGCGCGTTGGCGACATTATGATTCCGCGCGCCGAGATGGTGCGCATCCGCCGCGACGATCCGCTCGAGCGCATCCTGGCCATCGCCGTCGATTCCGCGCATTCACGCTTTCCGGTGACCGGTGACGACAAGGGCGAGGTGGTCGGCATCCTGCTCGCAAAAGACCTGCTGAGCTATTGCGCCGAGGCCAATCGGCGCTCCTTCAACATCCGCGACCATGTGCGCCCAGCCATCTTCGTGCCGGAGAGCAAACGGCTCAATGTGCTCCTGAAGGAGTTTCGGGCGAGCCGCAATCACATGGCCATCGTCGTCGACGAGTACGGCTCGGCCGCCGGCCTGGTCACGATCGAGGATGTGCTGGAGCAGATCGTCGGCGATATCGAGGACGAGCACGATTTCGATGAAGGCGCGTTCATCTACAAGCGCGGCCAAGGCGAGTACACGGTCAAGGCGCGCACCTCAGTGGAGGAATTCAACGACTATTTCGGCTGCGCGCTCGACGGTGGGGATTCGGATACGGTCGGCGGGCTGGTGGTGCATGCCTTCGCGCATCTGCCAGCGCGAGGCGAGCGCGTCGAGATCGATGGCTTCCGCTTCACGATCCTGCGGGCCGACAGCCGCCGGGCCCATCTGTTGACGGTTCGCCCGCCGGCGGATTCGGGCGCGACCCCGGGTGATGACACGCACACCGAGGAAGCACCGTCATCCTGAGTTCGCCTTAGACGTTGCGCGCCGCCATCATGCGCTCGATGATCGGCTGCAGGATGACCTCCATCGCAAAGCCCATCTTGCCGCCGGGCACGACGATGGTGTTGCGCCGGGACATGAACGAATCCTTGAGCATCGACAGCAGGTAGACGAAATCCACATCGAACTTTTCCGGCTCCTTGAAGCGGATGACGACAAAGCTCTCGTCCGGGGTCGGGATATCGCGCGCGATGAACGGATCGGAGGTATCGACCGTCGAGACGCGCTGGAAGTTGATATCGGTGCGCGTGAACTGCGGTGTGATGTGGCGGATGTAATCCGGCATCCGGCGCAGGATGGTATCGACGATGGCCTCGGCCGAGTAGCCGCGCTCGGCGTTGTCGCGGTGGATCTTCTGAATCCATTCCAGGTTGACGATCGGCACCACACCGATGCCGAGGTCCACATGCCGCGCCACATCGGCCTCGTCGGTCTTGGCCAGACCGTGCAATCCCTCATAGAACAGCAGATCGGTCCCTGCCGGCACCTCTTCCCAAGGCGTGAACTCACCGGGCGAAAGGTTCGTGCCAAGACGCTCGTTGTGATGCGCGGCCTCTTCATCGCTGTGGATGTAGTAGCGCTTCTTGCCGGTGCCGGTATCGCCGTAGCTCGCGAACAGCTCGGCAATCAGGTCGAAATGGTTGGCCTCGGGGCCGAAATGGCTCAGATTCCGATGCTCCTCGGCGGCCTTGGCCATCTCCGCCTTCATGTCCTTGCGATTGTAGCGATGAAAGCTATCCCCTTCGATCACGGCGGGATGGATGCCATCGCGATAGAAGATGTGCTCGAAGGCGCGCTTGACCGTCGTCGTACCCGCGCCGGAGGATCCGGTAACGGCAACGACTGGATGCTTTTTCGACATGCGTAACTCCCCGTCTGTCTTTGAGATGCGGCCAGCCGCCGCGCGCAATCACGGGCGATGGCTGACGTGGCTGAAAGGTCCGAGACTCAGATCAGCGCGCAAATATACCACTTCCGTGGTCGGAATCGCCGTCTCAGCCGCGCGCGGGAGCCGCCACCTCACCCGCTGACGACGCTTGCGGGGCGCTGCGTTTGGCCGAGCGCTGCCGTCTCCACTGTCGCAAACGCTCGATGCGCTGATCGATCAGATTCTTCAGCGCGATCATCATGCCGAGACCGATGAAAGCACCCGGCGGCAGGATCGCCAGCAACGCGCCCTGGAAGTTGTCACCGAGGTCGAGGCCGAACCCCTCGGCGCCAGCCCCCAGCAACAGATGGGCCTGATAGAACAAGGTGCCCTGGCCGAGAAACTCCCGCATGCCGCCGAGCACCATCAGCACCAGCGTGAAGCCGATCCCCATCGCCAGCCCATCGACGATGGCCCGATCCAGCCGCGCCTTGGAGGCGAAGGCCTCGGCGCGGCCGATGATCGCGCAGTTGGTTACGATGAGCGGGATGAAGAGCCCAAGGACCAGATAGAGTTCGTAGAACTGCGCCTGCATGGTCAGCTCGACGGCGGTCACGAAGGAGGCGATCACCAGCACGAACACCGGCAGGCGCACCTCTGGGCGCACCAGATGACGAATCAGCGAGATGGTTGCGTTCGCCAGCACCAAGACCGTGGTCGTCGCCAAGCCCATGCCGAGGCCGTTGGTCGCTGTGGTGGTGACTGCGAGCAGCGGGCAGAGCCCGAGCATCGCGACCAGGGCCTGGTTATTGCTCCAGAGCCCATCGCCGATCAAGGCGCCATAGCCCTTCTCCGCCATCAGGACGCCTCCTGTGCGGCTGGGGCCGAAGTGGTTGGCACCGAGGTTGGCGGCGCCCCGGCTGGCACGGCTGTTGGCGTTGGTGCCGCTGCGCGAGGCGGTGCAACCTGCCCAGCGTCGCTGGCGGCGGCTGACTGCAAAGGCTCTGCGGCCTCTTCGGTCTGAGCGTCGGTGGGTCGCGCATAGAGCGCGTCGCCATGGCGCTGCACGAAGAGCAAGGTGCCCTTGACCGCGTTGACCACCGAGCGCGGGGTGATGGTGGCGCCGGTGAACTGATCGAAGACGCCGCCATCACGCTTCACTCGCCACTGTTCGATGGGCGGCTCGCCGAGCGAGCGGCCCTCGAATTGCTCGACGATCCAGTTGTCCTTGCGCTCCTCGATCTTGTCGCCGAGGCCGGGGGTTTCAAAGTGCGAGAGCACGCGCACGCCACCGAGCGAGCCATCACGCAACACCGAGACCAAGAGCCTGATCGGCCCGGCGTAGCCATCCGGGACGATCGGTTCGAGGATCAGCGCAACCGGCTCGTCGCCGTCTCGCACGCGATAGATATCGGTGACCGGACCACCGAGCAGGTCCGGAGCGCGCACCTCGATGCGATCGGCGAGTGGATCATTCGACATGCGCCCTTCGGGCACGATGGCCTTGAGCTTGGCGAGCATCGCCTGGCGCTGATTCTCGGCGATTTTATCGTCGGTCAGCTCGTGCGTGATGGCGACGAGACCGACCCCACCGACGGCGAAGCTGCCGAGGATGAAGGCGGCGATGAGGATAGGCGTTTTTTTCATGAGCGTTGTCCGTTGACTGCGGTGGACTCAAGCCTTCTTGCGCGCACGACGGCGCTGACCGAAGACGCGCGGCTGCGAGTAATGATCGATCATCGGCACGGCGATATTCATCAGCAAGACGGCGAAGGCGACGGCATCCGGATAGCCGCCCCAGGTGCGGATCACGAACACCGTCACGCCGATAGCGGCCCCGTAGATCAACTGTCCGCGGCGGGTGGTACAGGCCGACACCGGATCGGTCGCGATGAAGAAGGCGCCGAGAATGATTCCGCCCGAGAACAGATGGAAGCCGGGGAACGGATAGAGCTGCGGGTCGAGCAGCCAGAACGCCGTCGATGCGCTCAGCAGCCCGCCGAGCACTGCCACCGGAATGTGCCAACTGATCACGCGCTGCCACAACAGATAGAGTCCGCCGAGCAGGAATCCGACCCCGACCCATTCCCAGCCGCGCCCGCCGAACAAGCCCCAGAGCGGGCTGCCAGCGCGGATCTCATCGATGCGTTGCCCCTGGTCGAGCAGCGTGCGCATCTCATCGAGCGGCGTCGCCGCGCTGATCGCGTCCCAGGTCAACCCCTCGGGCAGGGCGCCGGTGAAGATCAGGCGCTCGGTATCGAACAACGACAATGTGGTGAGATCGCGCGCCTCAAGCAAGACCGACACATCCGGTGGCAGCCAGCTCGTCGTCGCCACCGGATAGGAGATCAGCAGGAACACATAGCCGGCCATGGCCGGGTTGAACGGGTTATAGCCGATGCCGCCATAGAGCTGTTTGACGATCAGAATCGCGAACAGAATGCCGAGCAGCGTCATCCACCAGGGCAAGGTTGGCGGTATCGTCAAGGCAAACAGCAGCGCGGTCACCACCGCGCTATAGTCCTTGATCGCGGGTAAGGCGGCCCGCCCGCGCAGCTTTAACGCCAAGGCTTCGGCGAGCACGGCGAAGACGGTCGCCAAGACCATGTTGATGAGCACGCCCCAGCCGAAGAACCAGACCAGAACCAGGGTGCCGGGCACCAGCGCCAGACACACCTGGAGCATGACCTGATCGACCTGGTTGACGCGCGCGCTGTGTGGCGAGGAGATGAAGGTCGTGGCCACGCGGCTTACTCCTGACCGGCCATCGCCGTCTCGCGATCGTGCTGTTGCGTCTCCGCGACCATTGCCTTTTTCTCTGCCGCACGCCGGCGCGCGGCCTCGATCACCGCCTGCTTATCGGCCTGGCCCGCCTTTGGCGCGGCGCTGCCTGCCGCAACCGCTTCTTTCTTCTTGCGCAATTTTGCCTTGCGTTCACGCTCTTGGCGCTCGAGCCGGGCTTCGCGCGCGGCATGGCGCTCACGGGCATGGTCTGCGGCGCGTTTCTCCTGCTCGCGTGCCCAGCTCTCGGTCTTGGCAAAGCGGTAGTACTGCACCAATGGGATGTGCGACGGGCACACATGCGCGCAGCAGCCACAGTCGATGCAGTCGAACAGGTTGTAATCCTGCACCTTGTCCAGCTCTTTCGCGCGCGCGTGCCAGTAGAGCTGCTGCGGCAGCAGGTTGGCCGGGCAAACCTCGGCGCACCGTCCACAGCGGATGCAGGGTAAGGGCGCACCGGGGTCCGGGCTCTCGGCCGGGGTCAGCGCCAGCAGGCAGTTGGTGGCCTTGGTGATCGGCACGGCATCGGTTTCGAGGCGAAATCCCATCATGGGTCCACCCGCAATCAGCTTGGCGAGATCGCCGCTGTAGCCACCGCTGGCGGCGATCAGCGCCGCCGCCGGCGTGCCGATCGGCACCCGGTAATTGCGCGGTTCGACCACGCCACGGCCAGTGACGGTGACCAGACGCTCGATCAACGGTTGACCGCGCAGCACCGCATCGGCCACTGCGGCGGCCGTGCCGACGTTCTGACAGACGACGCCGATCTGCGCCGGGATGCCGTGGCTCGGCACTTCTCTCCCGGTGAGGATGCGGATCAGTTGCTTCTCGCCGCCGCTCGGGTACAGCGTCGGGATCGCCACCCCCTCGATGCGCCCGCCGAGTTCGGTCGCCTCAAGCGCGCGGCGCAGAGCGTCTGCAGCTTCGGGCTTGTTGTCCTCGATGCCGATCAGCGCCTGCTTGGCCTGGATCAGATGCAGCATGATGCGCACGCCATCGAGGATATCGGCGGCGCGCTCGCGCATCAGCAGGTCGTCACAGGTGATATAGGGCTCGCACTCGGCGCCGTTGATCACGAGCGTGTCGATGGGCTGATCTTGGCCCGGATTCAGCTTCACGCTCGACGGGAATGACGCGCCGCCCATGCCGACGATGCCGCTCGCGCGGATGCGTTCGCTCACCTCGGCGACGTCGCACGCATCGATCTCGGCGGCCGATGCGGCCAGCGGCGGGGGCAGCTCGCCCCAGCGATCCTCGCCATCGGTCTCGATCACCACGCAGACCGAGTCAAGCCCGGAAGGATGCGGGATCGGGCGCGATTCGATCGCGACCACGGTGCCCGAACTCGAGGCATGGATGGGGGCGCTGATGTAGCCTTGGGGCTCGGCGATCAGCTGCCCCTTGAGCACCTGATCGCCCACCGCGACCCGGCAGCGCGCCGGCGCGCCGATGTGCTGCTGCAAGGGCAGCACGAGCTGGCGCGGTTGCGGGGCGTCGGCAACGGGCGTTTGATTGGAGAGGGTTTTTTCATCCGGCAAATGGACGCCGCCGTGGAACCGCCACAGCTTGCGCTGACCACCGCCGAGAAGCGATCTAAGACCTGACATCGGGTAAAGCGTGCTCGTTGTTAAGGGCTGTTTTGGCGTCGCGCAAGCACCGAAAGCGCTTCAGCTCAAGCCGCTTCGCGATGTTCCGGCAGTAAGTCGGACGCGGGCGGCAGCACGACGCGCGGGCGCAGCGGGGTCGGATAGGGCCATTTCCAATTGGCGACCGTCTCCGGCACGGGGACTAAATGGATGCAATCGACCGGGCAAGGCGCCGCGCACAGGCCGCAGCCGGTACACTCGCTGGCGATGATGCCGTGCAGTTGCTTGGCCGCGCCAACGATGGCATCGACCGGGCAAGACTGCAGGCACTTGGTGCAACCGATGCACGTTTGCTCATCGATCACCGCGACCTGCTTCGGCGTTTCCTCGATCTCGCCGACCTCGACCGGCTCGCGCCCGAGCAGATCGGCAATGGCACGCATGGTGCCTCCGCCGCCAGGCGAGCAGAGGTTGATCTCGGCCTCGCCAGAGGCGACCGCCTCGGCATAGGGCCGGCACCCTGGATACTCGCACTGCCCGCATTGGCTCTGCGGCAGCAGCGCATCGACCTGATCGGCGATCGGATCGCCCTCGACGCGGAAGCGGATCGCCGAATAGCCGAGGAGCAGCCCAAAGGCGACGGCAAGACCCGCGATTGCCACAATCGCTATCAACATCTCAATCTTCTCCTGTGCATCTCAACCAGCAGACCAGCTTAAACCGAAACCAAACCGGCAAACCCCATGAAAGCCAAGGACATGAGGCCAGCGGTCACCATGGCGATGGCGCTGCCTTGGAAGGGTTCCGGCACATCGGCCACCGCGACCCGCTCGCGCATCGCGGCGAAGAGCACCAACACCAACGAGAAGCCGATGGCGGCACCAAATCCATACAGCGCTGACTCAAGAAAGCTGCGCTGCTCTTGGAGATTGAGCAGTGCGACGCCAAGTACCGCGCAATTCGTGGTAATCAGCGGCAAGAAGATGCCGAGCACCTGATAGAGCACCGGGCTGGTCTTGTGCATCACCGTCTCGGTGAATTGCACGACGACCGCGATCACCAGGATGAAGGCGATGGTTCGCAGGTACTCGATGCCGAGCGGCACCAGCAAATAGGTATTGACAATCCAGGTGGTCACGGCCGCCAACGTGAGCACGAAGGTGGTCGCGAACCCCATGCCGATCGCGGTCTCGAGCTTCTTCGAGACCCCCATGAACGGACACAGGCCCAAGAATTTGACCAATACGAAATTGTTGACCAAGACCGTACTGACCAAGATCAACGCATACTCTGTCATTGTCCCACCTAAACCCTAGCTCGCGTTGGATTAAGCGCCATACACAGACGATCAGTACGGCCATTGCATCGCCTGCAGCTTACTGCGATTTGTGCACTGCAGCAAGACTGTCATAATCATTCGCACCGCACTCTAGCAATCAGCCTGCCGTGAGGCCTTGACCGCCATCACATCAGGCGCTCACCCGACCCTTTTAGTGGGTCTTGGCCCCGCCCTAGGAGACGACGAACATGCAAGACACGCCCCTGCCCGCGATCGAATTCGCACTCTTCATGGGTCTGGTCGCCTGGCTCTTCTTGCGCAAAGGCTGACCTTGGCCAAACACACACTGACCGCGCACAGGCGATGGATTTGCGTACGCATATCCCGCTAAAATGTATGGCTGACATGACCCCACCGCACCGACGCCCGAGCCGCCTCCGACGGCGCCGCCCGGGCCTCGGAACAACCCTTTCAGGAGCCCGCATGGCCGAGCAACTCACGCTCTCGATTATCAAACCCAATGCCGTCGCCAAAAATGCGATCGGCGCCATCTGTGGCCGCTTCGAGCAGGCTGGATTACAGATCGTTGCGGCACGCATGCTGCACATGAGCCTTGAGCAGGCAAACGCCTTCTATGCCGAGCACCAGGGCAAGCCGTTCTTCGATGAGCTGGTCGGTTTCATGACTTCGGGTCCCGTGCTGGCGATGGCGCTGCAGGGTGAGGAGGCGATCAGCAAGAACCGCGCACTCATGGGCGCGACGAACCCCGCCAACGCCGAACCCGGCACGATCCGCGCCGATTTCGCCGACTCTTTCACCGAGAACGCGGTACACGGCTCCGACGCCCCGGAGACGGCCGAGCGCGAGATCGGCTTCTTCTTCCCCGACGGCCTCTGCAAGCGTACCCGCTAGCCCACCGGCTCGTCCCCAGTCAGCCACCAGGCCGCGAGCCCACCAGGAGCACCCGTGTGATGCAACAGGCACCGCAGACAACGCCCGACCTTCGCATCCCGCTGCTCGACCTCGAGCGTGCCGGCCTCGAGGCCCTGACCGCTGGCTGGGGCTTCAAGCCGTTCCACGGCCGTAACCTGTTCCGCTGGGTGCACAAGCACGGCGTCTGCGATCTCGACGCGATGAGCGACCTCTCCAAGGCCCTGCGCGAACGTCTGGCCGCCGAGACGCTCATCGCGCTGCCGTGCGTGGCACTCGAGCAGCCATCGCCCGATGGCACCATCAAATGGGTGTTCGAACTCCATGACGGTCAGCGCATCGAGACCGTCCATATCCCGGAGGAGGACCGCAGCACGCTCTGCGTCTCCTCGCAGGTCGGCTGCGCGCTCGACTGCCGCTTCTGCGCCACCGCCCGCCAGGGCTTCAGTCGCAACCTGAGCACCGGCGAGATCATCGGCCAGGTCTGGCATGCCACGCGAGCACTCGGCAAACCGCCGACCAACATCGTCATGATGGGCATGGGCGAGCCGCTGGCGAACTTCGACGCGGTGGTGCGGGCGATGGCGATCATGCAGGACGATTTCGCCTACATGCTGGCCAAGACGCGCGTGACCCTATCGACCTCCGGGATCGTGCCGAACATCTACCGGCTCGCCGAACTGAGCGCCGTCTCGCTCGCCGTCTCGCTGCATGCGCCGGATAACGCGTTGCGCGATCAGCTCGTGCCGATCAACCGCAAGTATCCCCTGGAAGAACTGATTCCGGCCTGTCGGGCCTATCTCCGTGGCGAGCCACGCCGCCGGGTGACCTGGGAATATGTGATGCTCAAGGATGTCAATGACAGCGATCGCCATGCCAAGGCCCTGATCCGGCTGCTCGAGGGCACGCCGTCGAAGGTCAACCTGATCCCCTTCAACCCCTTTCCGGGCAGCGGTTTCGATACCAGCGATCCAGACCGCATCGAGGCCTTCCGGCAACGGCTCAAACGCTCCGGCCTGGTCGCCACCACACGCAAGACCCGTGGCGATGAGATCGCCGCCGCCTGCGGTCAACTCGTCGGCCAGGTACAACGTCGTCGGCGACCGCGCGCCGAGACCAGGCTCGCGGTCAGTCTCGGCTCTTGATAACGATGCCGCCCATGACC
This sequence comes from Chromatiaceae bacterium, assembly GCA_003562815.1. Lineage (GTDB taxonomy): Bacteria > Pseudomonadota > Gammaproteobacteria > Chromatiales > Chromatiaceae > Lamprobacter. The sequence goes on from PWTO01000049.1 coordinate 17,759, forward strand.
GAGCGCCGAGGGTCGCTCATCCCGCGCTTGAGCAGCCTTCTGTTAGTCCTGTTAGCGCTGACGCTGAGCGGCTGCGGTCACGCGCTGGGGCAGCGCACCCACATGCCAGAGGGCGAAAGCCCTGCCGACCTCTACGTTGATCTGGCCACCGAGTACGTCCAGAGGAGACAATGGGAGATTGCGCTCGAACGGGCGCAACAAGCCGTGGCCACCGACCGCCGCAGTGCGCGCGCGCACTATATCCTCGCCATTGTCTACGAGCAGCTCGACCAACGCGAGGAGGCCCAACGTGCGTTCGCCACGGCGGTCAGGCGTGCACCACGAAATCCAGATTACCGCAATGCGTGGGGTGCGGTTCTGTGCGCTGAAGGTCGCCACGATGAGGGGCTCGGCGAGATCGCCGCAGCACTCGCCGACCCGCTCTACAAGGGGCAGGACGTGGCGCTGATGAATGCCGCTGACTGCTCACGCATGGCCGGTCGAGACGCCGATGTCAAACGCTACCTACAACAAGCGCTGGCGCGCAATCCGAATTTTTCGCCCGCGCTGCTGGAACTTGCCAAGCTGCAGTATCGGCAGGGCGACTATCAAAGCGCACGATCGCTCATGGCGCGTTATTCTCACACCGGCGTGGCGACTCCCGATGCCCTCCTGCTCGCCGCGCGGATCGAACGGCAGCTCGGTAACGCACCACTGGCCCGCACGCTCGAGCGCACCCTGCGCCAGCGCTTCCCCCATTCACCCGAGGTGATAGAACTGTGACCACGGCCGACGAGGCAGACGCGCCCACCCCCGAACACCCGACGCCTGTTAGCGCAGGCATGGCGGTCCCGGAGTCCCCCGGACAACAGCTACGACAGGCGCGCGAAGCGCGCAAGCTCGACATCTCGCATGTCGCCACAGCACTGCGACTCACGCCGCAGGTGGTCGAGGCGATCGAGCGCGACGACTACGCGCCATTGCCCAGCGCCACCTTCGTCTCCGGCTATATCCGCAGCTACGCACGGCTCGTGGGGCTCGACCCGGAACCTCTGAATCAGCGCTTTCGTCGCTTACATCCCAACGCCGAATCGCCACCGCGGCATTTCGCTCGCGGCGATCATCACGGCGAGCAGGCCGACGGTGGCGGCTTCGGGGGCGCGCTCATCCTCGCCCTGATCGCCATCGCCTTAGCGGTCGGGGGCTATGCCTGGTGGGTGATGCGTCCAGGCTCTGACGAGCAAGCGCAGGATGCCTCGACACCGCAATCCTCCGCGCCCCAAACCGCCGCCATGAGCGACCCGCAACGCGGGTTCGCGCCGGAGTCAGCGGCGCTGATGGGCACCAATACCGAGGCCGATTCCCCGAACGATCGGGCGCGATCCGCCTTGGACGAGTCGCCCGCTGGCACCGTTGAGATTGGCCCCGAGCCGATCCTCGGCACCAGCCCCGACGTCAGGATGAGCGCCCCGGAGACCGAGCCTCCGGTATCGGCCACCGATCCAATTCCAGAGGTCGCTGATAGCCGCGCCATCGACCCCTTGAGTGCGCCGCTACCAACGCCGCCGAGCCTCGAGGTCGAACGGCCTGCAGCGAGAGCAACGGAGACGGCAACGCCGGCGGATGCTGCGGAAGAAACCGTGGCGGCTGCCGCTGACCCTGAAACACAGGTGGTCGAGCTGAGCTTCAATGGCCCCTGCTGGGTCGATATCCGCGACGCCGCCGGCGAGGTGCTGTTGTTCGGCGAGATGAGCCGAGGCAACCGCGAAACGCTCGACGGTCAGCCGCCTTACTCGCTGGTCATCGGCAACGCGGCCGCCGTCGAGCTGACCGTCGGCGGTGCGCCCTACGATCTGCGTGCGGTCGCGCGTGGTAATGTGGCCCGCTTCGAACTCGATCCGGCCGAGATCGCCGCTCGAACCGCCAACACACCACCCGGCGCGACCGATTAGGACACACCAAGCGATGGCAAGGCAGACCCCCCTGCGCGCAATCCGTGGCATGCACGACCTGCTCCCGGACCAGAGCGCGCGCTGGCAGCAGCTCGAGGACCGCGCCCGCGCGCTGCTCGAGCGCTACGGCTACCAGGAGATGCGCACCCCGCTGGTCGAGCAGAGCGAGCTGTTCAAGCGCTCGATCGGCGAGGTCACCGATATCGTCAAGAAGGAGATGTACAGCTTCGAGGATCGCGGCGGTGACCAGCTCAGCCTGCGCCCCGAAGGCACCGCGAGCTGCGTGCGCGCGGCGATCGAGCACGGCCTCCTCGATCAACCCCGGCGCATCTGGTATCGCGGGCCGATGTTTCGTCGCGAACGCCCGCAGCGCGGTCGCTACCGCCAGTTCCATCAGATCGGCGTCGAGGTCTTCGGCCTGGCCGGCCCGGATATCGACCTCGAAGCGATCCTGCTCACACACCGGCTCTGGCAGACACTGGGGCTTGGCAACCTGCGGCTCCAGATCAACAGCCTGGGCGATCGCGCCGAGCGCGCCGTCTATCGCGAGCAGCTGGTCGCCTATCTGCGCGCCCACGAAAAGCAACTCGACGATGACAGCCGCCGGCGCCTAGAGACCAACCCCTTGCGCGTGCTGGACTCGAAGAACCCCGACCTGCAAGCCCTCCTCGCCTCGGCGCCCAGCTTGAACGAGGCCCTGGGCCGCGACTCGCGCGCGCATTTCGAGGCGCTCTGTGCCGGGCTCGAGCGCGCCGGCATCGCCTACGAGATCAATCCACGCCTGGTGCGCGGGCTTGATTACTACAATCGCACCGTCTTCGAATGGATCACCGATGCGCTCGGTGCCCAAGGCACGGTCTGTGCCGGCGGTCGCTATGATGGGCTCGTCGAGCAGCTCGGCGGACGCGCGACCCCAGCGGTCGGCTTCGCCCTTGGGCTCGAACGGCTGCTCGAACTCAGCGACAGCGAACCACCGGCGCGTCTCGATGCCTACTTGATCGCCGTCGGCGAACAGGCCAGTGCCGCCGCGATGCCGCTCGCCGAGCAGATTCGCGACGCCCTGCCCGAGCTGCGACTGATCTGCCATTGCGGCGGCGGCAGCTTCAAAAGCCAATTCAAGCGCGCCGACCGCAGCGGCGCCCGGATCGCGCTGGTGCTTGGCGATGACGAGTTCGCCCAGGGGCACATCGGCATCAAGCCGCTGCGCGCCCCCCAGGATGACCGCATGCAGGCCAGGCCCGAGCAGACCAAAGCCGAGCAGATCAGCGTCGCGATCGACGCCTTGGCCGAGCAGTTGCCCCGTTTTCTCTAAGGCGCCGCCCTCCCCCGACCACAGACAAGCAACAGGACTCCCATGGCAGAGCTGACCACTGACGACGAAAAGGTCGAAGCAATCAAAAAATGGTGGAAGGAGAACGGTACCGCCGTGATCGCCGGGATCGTTATCGGTCTCGCCGCCGTCCTCGGCTGGCGCGCCTGGGCGAATCATCAGGAACAGGTCGGCCAGCGTGCCTCGCTCGCGTTCGAGCAGTTGCTGATGGCCGCAGGCAGCGGTCAACATGCGTCGGCGGCCAAGCAGGCCGAGGCGCTCGTCGACGCCCACGCCAAGACGCCCTATGCCGCGCTCGCCGATCTCGCGCTCGCCAAGGTCCGGGTCGAGCAGGATGACCTCGCCGGTGCCGCCAAGGCACTGCGCTCGGCGATCGAGCGCGCGTCGAATCCGGGCCTGGCAACGCTCGCGGCCTTCCGTCTCGCGCGCGTACTGATCGCCAGCGATGCGCTCGACGATGCGCTCGCGGTCATCGAGCGGCATGATGATGGCGGCGCCTTCAGCGCCGATTTCGCGGGCTTGCGCGGCGATATCGCACTCGCCCGGGGCCAGATCGGCGATGCACGCGCGGCCTACGCGGCTGCGATCGCCGGCGGCGCCGGACTCTCGCGATTGATCGAACTCAAACTCCAAGACCTGCCGGCAGCGAACGACAGCGCCTCCTGACGATCATGAACAGCTATCGACCCCCTTGCACACAGCGCCGAGCGCTCCTGCTCGCGCTTGGCGGCAGCGTGCTGTTGCAAGGTTGCGGCAGCCTCGGCTGGATCGGCCTCGGGCGCAACAAGCATCCGAACCCACCCACCGAGCTGGCCAAAACGGCGCCACAAGCGGTCCAGATCCGCACCCTGTGGACGACGCGCATCGGCAAGGGCCAGGATGGACGCACCCTCAGTCTGCGCCCGGCCATCGCCGACAACCGGGTCTATGCCGCCGACCACGGCGGGACCGTCGTCGCCCTCCATGCCGGCGATGGTCGCCGGATATGGGAGCGCGACAAGCGGCGCATGCCGTTTAGTGGCGGCCCCGATGTCGCTGGCGAATGGCTGGCGGTCGGCGCCTCGAATGGCCAGGTGCTGCTGCTCTCGACCCAAGATGGCCGTGAACGCTGGCGTACCCAGCTCGGCAGCGAGGTGCTCTCGGTGCCGCGCATCATCGGCGACTTGGTGGTTGTGCACACCATCGACAACAGCATTTACGGATTGGATCTCGCCGATGGCGGCGAACGCTGGCGCTTCGGCTATCGGGCCCCGACCCTGACGCTGCGTGGCAGCAGCAGCCCGAGCGCCGGCCCCGACGGAATCCTTGTCGGCGTCTCCAACGGGCGCCTGGTCTATCTCGAGCCCGAGCGAGGCGTCCCTCTCTGGGAGGTGGTGGTCTCTCCCCCCAGGGGCCGCACCGAACTCGAACGCATCGCCGATATCAACACCGACCCGGTGGTGGTCGGCGATCGGGTCTTCGTCGCCAGCTACAATGGCGACCTGGCAGCTGTGGACATCGCCAGCGGCGCGGTCCTCTGGCGGCGCGAACTCTCGGCGCACGCCGGCTTGGCGGCGACCGCCGAGGCCCTCTATATCACCGATTCCGATGACCAGCTGTGGGCCGCCGACCCCATCGATGGCGCCGGGCGTTGGCGACAGGATGACCTGCGTTATCGGCGCCTGACGGCACCGGTGGTGGTCGGCAATGCCCTCGCGGTGGGCGATTTCGAGGGCTATGTGCATTGGGTCTCACCGCGTGATGGGCGCTTGCTCGGCCGCGCGCGCATTGGCAGGGCGGCGGTCGCGTCCACCCCGGTCGTTGCCGGCCAGACGCTCTATGTGCAACTGGAGAATGGAACCGTCGCCGCGCTTCAGGCAACCAGCGCGCGTCCAGAGACGATCCCAGAGGCACCCTCAGCAGCCGAGACAGCCTTGTCGGGCGGTCAGCGTTGAGCGCGATGCTGCCAGTCCTCGCGCTGGTCGGTCGGCCGAATGTCGGCAAATCGACCCTGTTCAATCAGCTCACGCGCACCCGCGATGCGTTGGTGGCGGACGTGCCGGGGCTCACGCGCGATCGCCAATACGGCATCGGACGCGTCGGTCCCGGGCCCTATGTGGTCGTCGATACCGGAGGCATCAGCGGTGGGGGAGGGATCGAGGCGTTGAGCGAGCAGCAGGTGCGCATCGCCATCGCCGAGGCCGATCACCTGCTGTTCCTCGTCGATACGCGCGATGGCACCACGCCCGCCGATCTGGAGATCGCCGCGCAGCTGCGCCGCACCGGCAAGCCGGTGACCCTGGTCGCGAACAAGGTCGATCACCTAGATTGGACCCTGGCCGCCGGCGAGCTGCATCAGCTCGGCCTCGGCGATCCACAGCCGATCGCGGCCCTGCGGGGTCGGGGCGTGTCCGCGCTCATCGCCGGGATCTTCGAGACCCTGCCAACGGGCGAGGATGCGGCCTCTGCCGAGGCAGCGACCACCGAGGCCATCCGGGTCGCCGTCGTTGGGCGGCCGAACGCCGGCAAATCGACGCTGATCAATCGGCTGCTCGGCGAGGAACGGGTGGTTGTCTTCGACAGTCCAGGCACGACGCGCGACAGCATCGAGGTGCCCTTCGCGGTGGGTGAGCGCCAGTATCGCTTGATCGACACCGCTGGGATGCGCCGGCGGGCACGCATCAGCGAAGCGATCGAGCATTTCAGTGTCATCAAGACGCTGCAAGCCATCGAGGCCTGTCATGTCGCCATCCTGGTCTTGGATGCCCACGCCGGCATTGGCGAGCAGGATGCGACCTTGGCCGCGCACCTAATCGATAGTGGCCGGGCGCTGGTGATGGCGGTGAACAAATGGGATGGGCTCACGCCCGATGCCCGTTCGGCGCTGAAGATGACCATCGAGCGGCGATTACCGTTTCTGAATTTTGCTGAACAGCACCGGATCTCGGCACTCCATGGCAGCGGGGTCGGATTGCTCCTGGAAGCGGCCGATCGCGCCTATGCGAGCGCGATGCGCACGCTGCCGACGCCGCTGCTTACGCGGCTGCTGGAGGATGCCGTGCGCGAGCATGCGCCACCGCTGGTGCATGGACGTCGGATCAAACTGCGCTATGCGCATCAGGGTGGACGCAATCCGCCGATCGTGGTCATCCACGGCAATCAGACCGACGCCCTGCCGGAAAGCTATCAGCGCTATCTGATCAAGCGCCTGCGCGAGGCGCTGCGCTTGCAGGGCACGCCGCTACGCCTAGAATTGAAAAGCGGCACCAACCCATTCGCTGGGCGCAAGAATAACCTCACGCCGCGTCAGCGCCAAAAGCGTGGACGGTTGCGCGCCTTTGTCAAAGGCAAGCGTTAGGGGCGAGGAGGCCGGCTCGGCGGCCGAGAGC
>PWTO01000060.1 GCA_003562815.1 Chromatiaceae bacterium
CTGACCAGCAAGCTTTCGCCCGGCGAGCCGGTCTATGTGCTTTTCTATGCCACCGCGATCATCTTTTTCTGTTTCTTCTACACCGCCTTGGTCTTCAACGCCAAAGATACGGCCGACAATCTGAAGCGCTCCGGCGCCTTCATCCCGGGTATTCGCCCCGGCGAGCAGACGGCGCGCTACATCGATTCGGTCATGACGCGCCTGACGGCGGCAGGTGCCCTCTACATCACCGCCGTCTGCCTGCTGCCCGAGTTCTTGATCGTCGGTTGGCATGTACCGTTCTACTTCGGCGGCACCTCGTTGCTGATCGTGGTGGTGGTGGTGATGGACTTCATGGCCCAGGTCCAGGCGCATCTGATGTCCCATCAGTACGAGGGCCTGATGAAGAAGGCCAATCTGAAAGCACCCGGAGCCGGGCTAACGCGATAACCAGACAGCTGGACGTGGCGCGCCGCCCCTCCATCGAAAACGGAGAGAACCATGAAGGTAAGAGCATCTGTCAAAAAGATCTGCCGCCACTGCAAGACCATCCGTCGCAATGGCACCATTCGCGTGATCTGTAAGGATCCGCGGCACAAACAACGTCAGGGTTGAGGTGTGCGCTTGCGTTGCTGCTTTCATCTGAAAGCACGCAGTGCTAAACTGCCCTGTTTACACTTTTTCTTCTAAAAGAACCGAACGCTCAGGAGCGCAACGCGCATGGCTCGAATCGCCGGAGTCAACATTCCAGACCGAAAACATGCGGTCATTGCCTTGACATCGATCTACGGGATCGGGCGGACTCGGGCTGCCGCGATCTGCGAGGCCGCACAGGTACCGACCACAGCCCCTATCCGCACGCTATCCGAGGACGAAATTGATCGTCTGCGTACCGAGATTGGCAAATACTCGGTCGAGGGTGACCTCCGGCGTGAGGTATCGATGAATATCAAGCGTCTGATGGACCTCGGTTGCAACCGCGGCATTCGCCATCGGCGCGGCCTTCCGCTGCGCGGCCAGCGCACGCGCACCAATGCGCGCACGCGCAAAGGACCGCGGCGCCCGGTTCGTCGTTAAAAACCCGTTTAGGGGCCTCTGACCGACTGGCGCGGGAACGCGCCGTCGGCAGGGAACGCCTTTTCCGCCCGGAGACAGATTACAGTGGCTAAGCAGCTGCGCACGCGCAAAAAAGTAAAGAAACAGGTGGCAGACGGCGTGGCCCATATCCACGCTTCGTTCAACAACACCATCATCACCATCACCGATCGGCAGGGCAATGCCCTGACCTGGGCGACCTCCGGCGGTTCCGGCTTTCGCGGCTCGCGTAAGAGCACGCCGTTTGCGGCCCAGGTGGCCGCCACGCGCGCCGGCCAGGCCGCAAAGGAGTTCGGCGTCGTTAACCTCGATGTCCACGTCAAAGGGCCGGGGCCGGGCCGCGAATCTGCGGTGCGCGCGTTGAACAACGCGGGTTTCAAGGTCGCGAGCATCACCGACGTGACGCCGATCCCACACAATGGTTGCCGACCGCCGAAGAAGCGGCGCGTCTAACGGGGCAGAGAACATGGCGAGATACATTGGTCCCACCTGCAAGCTGGCACGCCGCGAAGGCGTCGATCTTGGTCTCAAGAGCAGAGCGCGCGCGCTCGAGACCAAGTGCAATCTGGAGAAACAGCCTGGACAAGCGGCCGATCGGCGCCGCCGACTGTCCGACTACGGCCTGCAGTTGCGCGAGAAGCAGAAAGTCCGTCGCACCTATGGGGTGATGGAGAAGCAGTTCCGCAATTACTATGCCGAGGCCGCGCGTCGTAAGGGTGCGACTGGCGAGAATCTGCTGCAGCTACTCGAACGCCGCCTCGATAACGTGGTCTATCGCATGGGATTTGGCGCGACCCGCGCCGAGGCCCGTCAGTTGGTGAGTCACAAAGGCGTGTTGGTCAACGGCAAGGTGTTGTCGATCCCGTCCTATCAGGTCTCGGTCGATGACGAGATCGAGGTCCGGGAAAAGGCCAAGAAGCAGGTGCGCGTGCAAAATGCGCTGGCCTTGGCCGAGTCGAATGGCTTCGCGGAGTGGATCGAGGTCGACAGCAAGTCGGCGAAAGGGGTCTTCAAGCGGGTTCCGGATCGGGTCGATCTGCCGTCGGATATCAACGAGTCGCTGATCGTCGAGTTGTATTCCAAGTAACGCAACGCCGCCGAGGGAGTTTTTTATGTCAGACGTCGCAGGCGGCTTTCTCAAGCCGCGCATCGTCAAGGTCGATCCCGTCGCCGGCAGTCCGAATCGCGCCAAGGTCTCGCTCGAGCCTTTCGAGCGCGGTTTCGGGCATACGCTCGGCAACGCGCTTCGGCGAATCCTGTTGTCCTCGATGGATGGCTTCGCCGTCACCGAGGTCGAGATCCAGGGCATCCTGCATGAGTACACCACGATCGAAGGTGTCCAGCAGGATGTGCTCGAGATCCTGCTGAACCTCAAACAGCTCGCGATCCGCCTGCATGGGCGCGATGAGGGCACCTTTACCCTGAGCAAGGTAGGTCCTGGTGCGGTGACCGCCGGCGATATCAAGATCGATCACACGGCCGAGATCGCCAACCCCGATTTGGTGATCGCCAACCTCACCGGCAAGAGCGAGCTGAGCATGTCGCTGACCGTGCGTCGGGGACGCGGCTATGAGCCGGCGAGCGTGCGCGAGGCGAATGGCGCCGAGGAGCGCCCGATCGGCAAGCTGCCGCTCGATGCGACCTTCAGCCCGGTGTTGCGCGTCGCGATCGATGTCGAGGCGGCGCGCGTCGAGCAGCGCACCGATCTTGATCGCTTGGTGATCGATATCGAAACGGATGGCACGCTTGAGGCCAAGGACGCGGTACAGCGCGCGGCGACCATCCTGCGCGATCAGCTCGGCAGCTTTGTCGATTTGGACCAGACCGGGCCGGTCGATAGCCTCGGCAGTGAAGAGCACCCGAGCGAGCCGGCCTATGATCCGATCCTGGTGCGTCCGGTCGACGAGCTGGAGCTGACGGTGCGCTCGGCGAATTGCCTCAAGGCCGAGAACATCTATCTGATCGGCGATCTGATCCAGCGCACCGAGGTCGAGCTTCTGAAGACGCCCAACCTGGGCAAGAAGTCGCTCACCGAAATCAAGGATGTCTTGGCCACCCGCGGCTTATCGCTCGGCATGCGCCTGGAGAATTGGCCGCCCGAGAACATCGAAGAGTTGATGGTCAAGTAGCGACCGGAACATTACCGATCGGAACAGAACAATGCGACATCTGAAAGCTGGAAGAAAACTCAATCGGAACAGTGCCCACCGCGAGGCCATGTTCCGCAACATGGCAGGCTCGCTGTTCCGGCACGAGCTGATCAAGACCACCCTGCCGAAGGCCAAGGAGCTGCGCCGTGTGGCCGAGCCCTTGATCACCTTGGCGAAGGAGGATTCGGTCCATCATCGTCGCCTGGCCTTCGCCCGGCTGCGCGATAGTGACGCCGTCGGCAAGCTCTTCAACCAACTCGGTCCGCGCTACAGCGAGCGTCCCGGCGGTTACCTGCGCATCCTCAAGTGCGGCTTCCGCGCGGGCGATGCGGCACCGATGGCGTATGTCGAGCTGGTCGATCGTCCCATCCTCGAACCCTTGGTCGAGGATGACGGTTAAGTCTCGGCCCTTGAAGACGCGGGGCGATGCCTGTGTCTTGTGCTGAAACGGCCGGGTTCACCCCGGCCGTTCGCGTGTTGGGACTTGCTTGATGCCAGACCCGTTGCTAGGGCAACTGCCAGCGCAACAGCCCGATCGCCCCACGCGCATCGCCCTGCTGACCGACTTCGGCGCCGGTCCCTATGTCGGCCAGATGCGGCTGCGCCTGACCGAACTGGCACCTTCGGTGCCAGTGGTCGAGCTGATCTCGGATCTGCCGGCGTGTCGCCCGGAGCTGGCCGCCTACCTGCTGCCTGGGCTGGCCCGTGGCATGCCATCAACGACGCTCTACACCTGCGTGGTCGATCCGGGGGTGGGCACCGATCGCGGGCTCATCATCGCGCAATGCGTGGAGCACGGCTGGTGGCTCGCGCCCGATAATGGTCTGTTGATGCCACTGTTGCGCGCTCATCCGAGTGCGCGAGTGTTTCGGCTACGCTGGCGCCCAGCCCAGCTGTCGGCGACCTTTCATGGTCGCGATCTGTTCGTGCCCGCAGCCGCGCGGCTGGTCGCTGGCGAGTGGCTGGAGGCCGAGCCTGTCGAGACGAGCCAACTGGCCGGCGCCGACTGGCCTACCGAGTGCGCCCGCATCTGCTACGTGGATGCCTTCGGCAATCTGATCACCGGGCTGCCTGCGGATCGCCTCGCGCCCGATGCCGAGGTGCAGGCTGGCACACATGCCTTGAACTCGGCACGCACCTTCGCCGACGTCGCGGTAGGTGAGGCCTTTTGGTATCGCAACGCCTTCGACCTGGTCGAACTGGCCGTGAATCAGGGGCGGGCCGATCGTTGCCTGAGTCTTGGGCTCGGCGATCCGATCTCCAGCCGGCCGCCTCCGGCAGCAGCACCTTGAAACCGGCGGCGCCTTGAAATCCGTGTCGCGACCCTATTTCCAACGCTGAACGCCCCGATTGCGCGGAGACGCCGAAGCCCCTTGTATCCACCCATCGAACCCTATGCCTCGGAACGCCTCGCGGTCGGCCAGGGCCATGCACTCTATCTCGAGCAGTGTGGCCATCCCAACGGCATTCCGGCGGTGTTTCTGCATGGTGGACCGGGCGCGGGTTGCGGATCTTCGCATCGGCGTTTCTTCGATCCCAAACGCTATCGCATCATCCTCTTCGATCAGCGCGGCTGCGGGCGCTCGACACCGCACGCGAGCCTCGAGCACAACAGCACCTGGGATCTGGTCGCCGACCTGGAGCGCATCCGCGAACACTTGGGTCTCGAGCGCTGGCTGGTGTTCGGCGGCTCCTGGGGCTCGACGCTGGCCTTGGCCTACGCCGAGACCCATCCCGAGCGCGTCAGCGCGCTGGTGCTGCGCGGCATCTTCCTCTGTCGCCCCGAGGAGATCGCCTGGTTCTACCAACAGGGCGCGAACTGGATCTTCCCAGACCACTGGGGCGATTTCCTGGCCCCGATCCCGGCGCACGAGCAGGATGACCTCCTCAGTGCCTATCATCGACGCCTGACCGGAGACGACCCGGCCACCCGGCTGACCGCCGCCAAGGCCTGGTCGATCTGGGAGGGGCGCTGCGCGACCCTGTTGCCGGATAAGACGATCCGCACCGCTTTCAGCGATGAGCGGCTCGCCTTGAGCCTGGCGCGGATCGAATGCCATTATTTCGTCCATCAGGCCTTCTTGCGTCCGCATCAGCTGCTTGACGAGGCCTCGCGCCTGCGCGATATCCCGGGCGTCATCGTGCAGGGTCGTTATGACCTGATTTGTCCGCTGCGCTCGGCCTGGGAGCTGGCTGCGGCCTGGCCGAACGCCTCGCTTCAGATCATCAATGATGCCGGCCACGCCGCGTTCGAGCCCGGGATCGCGCAAGCGTTGGTGGCCGCAACCGATCGTCTGGCTGCGGAACTCCATTGAGTCCGCCTCGATCAAACCCCGAGAGGGGGCGATGATCGGCTTATTGCAACGGGTCAGCGCAGCTCAGGTGCATGTCGACGGTGACTTGATCGGCGCCATCGAGACTGGGCTGCTGGTCTTGGTCGGGGTGCAACAGGGCGACGACGAGGCGCGCGCGCAGCGTCTGTTGGAACGCCTGCTCGGCTATCGGGTCTTTCCCGATCGGAGCGGGCGCATGAACCGCAGTCTGGTCGATATCGGTGGCGGTCTGTTACTGGTACCTCAGTTCACCCTGGCCGCCGATACCAAGAAGGGCACCCGCGCGAGCTTTACCAGCGCCGCCGCCCCCGAGATCGGCAAGCGCTTGTTCGTCTGGCTGCTCGAGCGCGCGCGCGAGTGCCATGCACCGGTGGCCAGCGGTCGCTTCGGCGCCGAGATGCAGGTGAGCCTGACCAACGACGGTCCGGTCACCTTCTGGCTCCAGACCTGACTGCCGTTTATACTGCGCGGCTGGCTTGCGCCCGCGCACCGCTGATCGAGACCCTGAGCTGAGCGAAACCCTGCATCGACATCCCATGATGGCCACCGAGACCCCCACCCATCGCAGCGCCGAGATCGAGCGCAAGACGCTCGAGACCCAGGTACGCGTCACGCTCGATCTGGACGGCAGCGGGCGCGCGCGCTTCGAGACCGGCGTGCCCTTTCTCGAGCACATGCTCGATCAGATCGCCCGCCATGGCGTGATCGACCTCGATGTTCAGGCCACGGGCGATCTGCACATCGATGCGCATCACACGGTCGAGGATGTTGGGATCACGTTCGGACAGGCGCTCGCCGCAGCCCTCGGCGACAAGGCTGGCATCCGTCGCTATGGTCATGCCTATGTGCCCCTGGACGAGGCTCTGTCGCGGGTCGTGATCGACCTCTCCGGGCGGCCGATGCTGACCTATGAGGTGCCCTATACCCGCGCCCTGATCGGCGGCTTCGATGTCGACCTGTTGCGCGAGTTCTTCCAAGGGCTGGTCAACCATGCGGCGATGACCGTGCAGATCGATAACCTGCGGGGCATCAATGCGCATCATCAGGCCGAGACCGTGTTCAAAGCCTTCGGTCGCGCCTTGCGCATGGCGGTGGAGCCCGACCCGCGCATGGCGGGCATCACCCCATCGACCAAGGGCCGCCTTTGACCATTCACCCCAATCGCCCGCTGGAGGGCCTGCGATGCTGCTGATTCCCGCAATCGACCTCAAGGACGGCCGCTGCGTGCGCCTGCGCCAGGGGCGTATGGAGGACGAGACCGTCTTCGCCGATGATCCGGTCGAGGTCGCCGGGCGCTGGGTCGCGGCCGGCGCCAAACGGCTGCATCTGGTCGACCTCAACGGCGCCTTCGCCGGCGAGCCGGTCAATGGCGATGCGATCCGCGCCATCGTCGCCGCCTTTCCCGATCTGCCGATCCAGGTCGGCGGCGGCATTCGCGATGAACAGACTATCGGCGCCTATCTCGAGGCCGGGGTGCACTGGTGCATCATCGGCACCCAGGCGGTCAAGCAGCCGGAACTCGTCGCCCGCGCCTGCGCCGCCTTTCCGGGGCGTATCATCGTCGGGCTGGATGCGAAGGACGGGCAGGTCGCGATCAATGGCTGGGCCGAGGTCACCGAGCACCGCGTCGAGGCGCTCTCGCGGCGTTTCGAGCACGACGGCGTCGAGGCCATCGTCTACACCGACATCGGCCGCGACGGCATGCTGACCGGCCCCAATATCGAGGCCACACGACAGCTCGCCGACGCGATCCGCATCCCGGTGATCGCCTCTGGCGGCATTACCCACCTCGATGACCTGCGGGCGCTAGCGGCGGTCGCCGAACCAGGTATCATCGGCGCCATCACCGGTCGTGCGATCTACGAAGGCACGCTCGATTTCGCCGAAGGTCAGCGCGTGGCGGCGAGGCCGGGTGCTGCCGAGGCTTGAGGTGTCTGCTTCGGTGCCCGCATCGATCGGCTTGGATCACCCGCTGTGGATAATAGATCACGGGAGGCCAGTAACGTGTCCGATGTCCTGACTCGACTCGCCGAGGTATTGGAGGCGCGCAAGGGGGCTGATTCCAGCACCTCCTATGTCGCCAAGCTCTATGACAAGGGCCTCGATGCGATCCTCAAGAAGATCGGCGAGGAGGCGACAGAAACCGTGATGGCCGCCAAGGATGGCGACCCGCAGAAGCTGGTCTACGAATTGGCCGACCTCTGGTTCCACTCGCTGGTGTTGATAGCGGACCAAGGGCTGCATCCGGATGCGGTGCTCGCCGAGCTGGATCGGCGCTTCGGCCTCTCGGGGCTCACCGAGAAGGCTGCGCGCTCGAAGGATTAGGTCTCGTCGTTGACAGGGCTGTCGGCATGTATGCACTGCGACATAGGCATGCGGTATAGTCGCCAGTCTTCGTACAACACAGACTGTAGCGTACCCGCTGCGGCTGACATCAAGGTTTGTCCCGGAGGTTTCCATGGGCATCGGTGGAATTGGTATTTGGCAACTGTTGATCGTCCTCTTGATCGTCGTGCTGCTGTTCGGCACCAAACGATTGAAGAGCATCGGCTCGGACCTTGGCAGTGCGGTCAAGGGCTTCCGCTCCGCAATGTCGGAGACGGATAAAGCGGCGGACGATGACGAAGATCCGAAGCGGCTCGACGCGGCCAAGTCAGAGCAGGCGGGCGAGTCGAACGCCTCGACGGCCCACCCAGCCTCGGGCAAGCCGGCGGATAAGACCAAGGTCTAAGATGCGCGCTCGCGGACGAAGCCATCGAGCGCTTGACTGGGCTGAAGCGAGGCGAATCGAATGTTCGATGTAGGCGCATTGGAACTGCTGGTCATCAGCGTGGTCGCGCTGATCGTCGTGGGCCCCGAGCGGCTGCCGACATTGGCGCGCACCGCTGGGCTCTGGGTCGGTCGCGCGCGGCGCGCCTTCTCCTCGGTGAAGGAAGAGATCGACCGCGAGATCAAGGCCGACGAGCTGAAAGAGATCCTGCGCAAGCAGGCCGCAAGCAATCCCTTGGAGACCCTCCTCGAAGAGGGCAAGGGCGCGCGCCCTGCCGACGGCTCCAAGGATCGTCCATGAGTCACGCCGGATGACCGCTCCCGCTCCGCAAGGAACTCCGAAGCAGCAGACGATATCGTCGCCTGACGGCTTGGGTACCGAGCAGCCGTTCATCTCGCATCTGGTCGAGCTGCGTGATCGTCTGATCCGGATGCTGATCGCCATCCTGCTGGTGTTCCTGGTCCTGTTTCCGTTTGCGAACGATCTCTACACCTTCGTCGCCGAGCCGATCCGCGCGCAGTTGCCGGTCGGCTCGCAGATGATCGCAACGCAGGTTGCCTCGCCCTTCCTGACCCCGTTCAAACTGGCCTTGGTCGTCGCGGTCTTCGTCGCGATGCCCTATCTGCTCTATCAGTTCTGGGCTTTCGTCGCGCCGGGCCTCTACACCCACGAGAAGCGCTTAGCGCTGCCGTTGGTCGCTTCCAGCATCGTGCTGTTCTATCTTGGGATGCTGTTCGCGTACTACGCGGTATTCCCGCTGGTGTTCGGCTTCTTCTCGGCGGTGACGCCCGAGGGCATCGCGCAGATGCCCGATATCGAGTTCTATCTCGCGTTCGTGCTGAAGCTGTTCTTCGCTTTCGGCATCGCCTTTGAGATCCCCATTGCGACCATCCTGCTGGTCGCGATCGGCGCCACCACGCCTGCGGCGCTGCGACGTAAGCGCCCCTATGTGATCGTCGGCGTCTTCGTCGCCGGCATGTTGCTCACGCCACCGGATGTGATCAGCCAGACGCTGTTGGCGTTGCCGATGTGGCTGTTGTTCGAGGCGGGCATCTTCTTCTCGCGCTTCGTTAAACCCCGGCTAGACGATGATGAGGGTGGCGCTGCCGAGGTGTCCGACGACGATGTTGGGCCGAGCGGCCCGGCGGCCCCCGCCGCAGCCACCCAGCCGCCGACCCTGATTGGCAGCGAGATCGATGGCGGCGATCGCAATGAGCCAGGGCGCTATCGGCCGATGACCGATGAGGAGATGGAAGCCGAACTCGACGCCATCGAGGCCGAGGAGTTCGAGGCCTTGGCGCCCAAGCCGGCGCCCACATCAGCACCAAGCGCCACCGATGACTCGGCACAGGTCGCGCTGATCGAGACCCTGATCCGCAAGGCGAACCAGCTGCGTGCATCGGGCCAGCTCGCCCACGCCAAGCAGCTGCTCTATCGCGTGCTCGAGGAAGGCAACGCCGACCAACGCGCGGTCGCTCGCAATATCCTCGTCGATCTGGACCGGTGAACGAGCCGTTGGCGTTCGCTGGGACTGGGTGCGGCATCGGACGCTGCCGGGTGCGATGAGCCGCTCGCCCACCGACCAAGAGCCGCCTTCAGCGCCGTCGTCGCGGCGCCGGGAAAAGGCGCACACGGCCACCGGGCGTGGCGGTCAAAATCGCCTCAAGCAGTTGCGTGCTTTCTGCCATGCGGCACGCGTTGGCAGCGTCAGCGCCGCTGCGGAACTGGTCTCGCTGAGTCAACCCACCGTCTCGCTGCAGATTCAGTCGCTTGAGCGGGAACTGGATACAGTCCTGTTCGAGCGCCGCGGCCCGAGGATTCAACTCACCCCCGAGGGCGCGCTGCTGTTCGAGCTAGCGCAGCCGTTGGTGCAAGGCGTCGATGGGCTGCAGGAGACCTTCGCCGCGCAGTGCGGGCGGCTCGATCGCGGCCGGCTCGATATCGCTGCGGGTGAATCGACCATCCTCTACATCCTGCCCGAGCCGATCCAGCGCTTTGCCGATCAGTATCCGGGGATCGAGCTGCGGCTGCACAATGTCACCGGTCGCGATGGCCTGGCGATGGTGCGCGCCGATGACGTCGATCTCGCGGTGGGCTCGATGCTCGAAGTGCCGGACGATATCCGCTACATCCCGATTGTCAGCTACCGGCCGATGCTGATCGCGCCCTTGGGACATCCGTTGGCGGAGAAGCCCCAGGTCTCGTTGCGGGATATCGCCGAGCATGGGCTGATCCTGCCGCCGCGTCATCTGAGCACCTGGCGGCTGGTCGATCTGGTGTTTCGGCAGCAGGGGCTAAACTACAACGTGCGCCTCGAGGCCGGCGGCTGGGAGGTGATCAAGAAGTATGTCGCGCTCGGGCTCGGCATCTCGATCGTCACCGAGGTCTGCCTCACCGGCGAGGAGCCGCTGGCGCGCCGGCCGTTGGATGCCTATTTCCCAGCGCGCAGCTATGGGCTGGTGCTTAGGCGCGGCAAATTCATGTCCGCGAGCAGCAAGCGCTTCCAGGCGCTGATGACCGAGCTGTTCTTGACTGACAGCAAGCGGCTCGGTCAGCCGCCGCTCGCCGGTGATGACTCGTTCGAGGACGGTCTGCTCGGTTGATCCGGACGCTGTCTTTGCATTCGAGCCCCGGTCGATCAACGATCCTGGCTCCCTGTTTCGGTACAACATCGACACTATGAGCATCAAATCCGACCGCTGGATTCGCCGCATGGCGAGCGAGCAGGGCATGATCGATCCTTACGTCCCCGGCCAAGTGCGAGAGTCGGAGGGCGGCGGTCGCATCATCTCCTACGGCACCTCGAGCTACGGCTACGATATCCGCTGTGCAGACGAGTTCAAGATCTTCACCAACATCAACTCGGCTATCGTCGACCCGAAGAACTTCGACTCTTCAAGCTTCGTTGACCTTAAGGCCGATGTCTGCATCATCCCGCCGAATTCATTCGCCCTTGCCCGAACCGTCGAATATTTCCGTATCCCGCGCAATGTGTTGACTATTTGCCTCGGGAAAAGCACGTATGCCCGGTGCTTTCGAGGCGACACGCGCGTAGCGTTGCTCGACGGCTCCGCGCCCACCTTGGAAGAAATGGCCCTGCGGGCTGAGCAGGGGGAGCTGTTTTGGGGGTATAGCATTGGCCAATATGGCCGCGTGATCGCCGCTCTGCTCGAAGCTCCGCGCTATATCGGCCGCGACGCCTTACTAGAACTGACGTTGGACAATGGCCAGCAGATCCAGTGCACGCCGGATCACGAATTCGTGCTGCGCGATGGCCGCATGCGCGCGGCCAACGCGCTGCGCCCGAACGATTCATTGATGCCCTTGTATCGGCCTCTCGCTCGTGGAGACGAGATGGTCTATCAGCCGTCCAATGGCCAGTTATATCCAACGCATCGGCTTGCCGACGAATGGAACCTGCGCAATGGCCTTTACGCCGATGTGCCTGGAACGCACCGGCATCGCAAAGACTTCGATCCCGATGAGCATCTTCAGCCAGCTTCGGCGCTCACTGCATGTGATGGGACAGGGCAGTCAGCGGCTGTGTACAACCACAAGATAGAGCGCATTCGCGAGATCAAGGGCGACCACGACGTTTACTGCTTGACCGTGCCCGAGGCCGGCAATTTTGCGCTTGCTGCCGGTGTGTTCGTCAGCAACTGCGGCATTATCGTCAATGTCACGCCCTTGGAGCCGGAGTGGGAAGGGCATGTGACGCTCGAGTTCTCGAACACGACGCCGCTGCCGGCCAAGGTCTACGCCAACGAGGGCGTGGCGCAGATCCTATTCCTGGAGTCGGACGAGGTCTGCGAGACCTCGTATAAGGATCGCGGCGGGAAGTATCAGGGGCAGCGCGGCGTGACCTTGCCGAAGCCCTGAACAGAAGCCAACGAGGGGCCAGGGTGCGCCGCCGAGTCAGCGCTTGCTGAGTGATGGGCTCTCCAGCTTGGTTTGCGCTGAGTCGGCAGGGTTCGCCGCCGAGCGCCGCAGACTGAACTCGATCGGCTCGACTGCATGCAACTGCACATGACGCCGTGGCAGGGCGATGTTGATGCCGGCGGCGCGGAACTTGGTATTGATGGCTTGGTGCAGCTCGCTGATCACCGGCAACCGAAATTCGAGCGTTTCCAAGTGACAGCGCAGCACCAGATTGAGCGCGTGTTCGCCAAAGCCCTCGAAGGTGATCACCGGCTCCGGATCGTCGAGAATTTTCGGGTGCTCGGCGGCGACCTCGGCAAGCAGGGCGAGCGCCGTGTCGATATCGCTGCCGTGCTCGACGCCGACCGGAATGACCAAACGGTTGATCTGGTCGCTCAGGGTCCAGTTCAGCAAGCGCCCGGTGATGAACTCCTTGTTCGGCACCAGCAGCTCCTGTTTGTCCCAGTTGCGGATGGTGATGGCGCGGATCTGGATGCGGGTCACGGTGCCGGTGACATCGCCGATGGTGACGGTATCGCCGACCCGCACCGGGCGCTCGAACAGGATGATCAAGCCACTGATGAAGTTGGCAACGATTTCCTGCAACCCGAAGCCGATGCCGACGCTGAGCGCGGCGACCAGCCATTGCACCTGCGACCATTGCAGCCCAAGCGCACCGACCACCATCAGCAGACCGATGGTGGTGACCAGGTAGCGCGTCAGCGTGACCAATGTGTAGCGCACGCTGGCGCTGAGGTCGCTATTTTTCAGCAACAGGATTTCGAGCAATGCCGGGAGGTTCTTGATCGCGATCAGCGCGGCGATGGCGAGCACCAGGATCATCCCGAGATCGCCGAGCGTGATCGGCACCAGTTCCTTGATGCCGTCGATCTCGGCGGTGTAGTGCCAGAGCGTGATTTCATCGAATAGATTCAGCGCCGGCAGCACGTCCGACCAGATCATCCAGAAGCCGACCGCAGCGATGATGGTGATGCTGCTATTGAGCAACTGCCGCGTCTGGCTATCGAGTGCCGCTAAGTCGATCGGATCGTCGTTGGCCTCGCTCCATTGCGTGCCCTGTTCCAGCGCCTCGCGTTGAGCGCGGCGCCCGAGCGCGGCCTCCAGTGCCAGCCCGCGCCGGGTCAGCACCAGCCAGCGCGCGATCATCTGATGCGTGACCACCAGCGCCAGGGCCATCCAGAGCAAGGCGGCGACCGAGGTCAGCAAGGTGCCGGCTGTGTAGATAAAGCCGGCCAGGGCGAGCGCTGCGAGCGCCGTCGGCATCGCCACCGCGAACGGATACCAGAGCCAGCGCGACCGGCTGAGCCAGGCCGTGGGTCGAACGGCGAGCAGGTGCTTGAACACGCCCCGGGAGGGGTGCAGCAGCCAGGCCGTGAGCGCCGATAACCCCAGGCAGATCAGGATTAGCGCGAGGCGGCCGAGGGTGCCGTCGAAGGCCGGATTCTGGGCGCGGCCGATGGTCCCGGCGACAAAGCCGACAGGCAGGAGCAGCAGCGCGGCGATCTGGAATCCACGGCGCAGTTTATCGAGCGTCTCCCAGCTCCAACGAAAGTGATGCGCGGCGACGCCGCCGTTCATGCACAGCAGCCGGAACGCGCGCAGATAATAGAAGGGCAGCGCGATGGTGAGGAGGCCCTGACCGACGGCGAGCGCGAACGGGGTGGCACGCGGCGTGTTGTGCAGCGCCCAGCCCAACACGCCGACCAGCAAGGGCCAGGGCAGCGCCAGCAACAGGGACAGGCCGAGCGCGGAGAGCGAATAACCGAAGCGGTCAGTCGTGATCCGGCGCATCGGCTCGGCATAACTGCGAATGCGGCGTCGCAGCCGCGGACTCACCGCCACCAGCCCGAGCGTGCTCAGGATGCCGATCCAAAACAGCGTCGATGCGGCGGCGGCCTGGCGCAAGGCCTGGATGACGCTAAACCAGTGTTCGGGTGCCAGCAGCCACCAAACCGCCTGTGGCAGTGGATCGAATGGCTGTTGGGTGATCGGTAAGGCATTGCGCACCCAGAGCAGGTTCTTGGCGAGGAAGTCGCGATAGCGCTTGACCAGATCGGCGTATTGGCCGGCGATGAAGTCGAGATCGGCGATCGCGCGCTGATAGCTCTCCTGCAGGCGCAGCGCGCGCTCGAGCAGGTCGCGCTGACGTAGCAACTGCTCTCGCACCTGCGCCTGGAGCGGTTCCGTCGCCTGTTCTTCGGTCAGCTTGCGGGTGATCGCGGCGTCGATATTCTCAAGCCCGCGCAGCTCGTCGCGCAGCCGGAGCTGACTCAGGGTCAGTTGCGCGATCTGTGCGGCGCGCGCGCTCGCCTGCTCGCGCAGGCTGCTGGCGTCCGGCAGATCGCTGCGCTCATCGACCAGGATCTGTCCCACCGCTTGACTCAGGCCGGCGGCGCCGATGCGTGCGCGCGCACTGGCGAAGTGATTCTCCGTCTCGCGCAGTCGCTCCTCGAGTTCGGCATGACGCTGGTCGAGCCGGGCGAGCCCCTCGGTGACCTCGCTGATGGTCTCGCTGATCTGGCGGTTGCGCTGCGCGAGTTCGAGCACCAGCGGGTCGGCATCGCCGAGTTCACGTTCTGCGGACTCGGTCTCTTGTCGCGTGCGCTCGGCCTCGATGCGGCGCAGTCGATCGACCTCTTGTTCGAGATAAGCGCGGCGCAGGCGCGTGCGTTGCAGCAAGGCGGTGCGCTGCGCGCGTTGGGCGGCGGCGAGCTGACGTCGGACCTCGGTGCTGAGGCTCTGCTGCTCGAGCATCAGCATCTCGGCACGCAGGGCATCGCGCTCGGTCTCGAGGGCCCAGATGCGGGCTTGGCGTTGGCGCACGGCATCGGCCTGCCCATCGGGCTGGGGCCGCCTGAGCTCCTCCTCCAGTACCGCCAGTAGCTGTGGTATCTCGGCGAGGCGCCGGCGCGCGGTGGCGAGCTGCTCCGGCTCCTGGGCGAGCGTCTCATCGAGCGCGTTGATCTGCGCTTCGAGCGAGGCGGCTTCAGCTTGCTCGCGCGCCAGTCGCTGCTCGACCTGCTCGATGCCCGCCTCTGCGGGTAGATCCACCGGCGGGTCGCTCGGCGCCTTCAGCTCGGCGAGTTCGTGACGCAGGGCCTCGGCTTCGGCTGGCGCCGTCTCCAAGGCCTCGAAATAGCTTCTGGCGCGGGCCTGAAAGCGATTCAGGTCGTCCAGGTTTTTGAGCGCGGCGCGATAACGCTCGCCGAGGCGTTGCTTGGTTTCTGCCGGCATCAGCGTGTTCTCGGCGAGTTCGTCGAGGCGCTCCTCGATCTGCTCGCGCGAGACCGTTGCCTGGAGGCTCGGCGGTGCCTCGACGGGCGCGTCTTGCCGCGCGCTTGCGCTCGCGATCGACAGGCCTGTGGGATCGGCAACCGCCCCGAACAGCATCGACAGCAACATCAGCAGGCCAGGCAATCGGGCCGCGACCTGCGGCGCAATTCGGCATCGGGTACGCAGAGCGCGTAATCGAAGACTCGTCATGGGTGTCCAGCTAGATCGGATGGGCGCCGACTGGCGCTTGCGTGTGGTGACGGGTGGCGCGGTCAGCGCCGTGGGTGCAGCGATTTGATGTAGACCTGCGAATTACGCGCGTTGTTGTACTGGCGCCGGCGCTCCTCGGGCAAGTCGTTGACATCGCCAGGCAGGAATCCGCGTTCTCGGAACCAGTGCGCGGTTTGCGTCGTCAGCACGAACAGCCGCTCAAGGCCAAGCGTGCGTGCCTGTGCTTCCATGTGTGCGAGCAGGCGGTCGCCGCGTCCCTGGGCGCGATAGCTTGGGTGCACGGCGACGCAGGCAAGTTCCCCGATCGGCGCGCGCGGGAAGGCGAACAGCGAGGCGCAGGCGATGATGGTGCCGTCGAGTTCGGTGACCTGGAAGCGCTCGATGATCGGCTCCAGTTCCTCGGCCGTGCGCGGCACCAGGATGCCGGCGCGCTCCATCGGCTCGAGCAGGTCGCGGATGCCGGGGATATCGCTGCTGTGGGCCTGGCGCAGGCGTTCGTAGGGCTCGCCGGTCATCAGCGTGCCGGCGCCGTCGCGTGTGAACAGTTCGCGCAGGAGCGCGGCGGGATCATCGCGGCCGACGAGATGAACCCGGGCGATGCCGTGTTCGCAGGCCTCGGCGCCGGCGCGCAGTGCTTGCACGAGATCCTCGCTGAGATCGCCACGCTCGGCGAGCAGGCCCGCGACCTCGGCGCCGAGCAGGTGCGAGCGGACGCGAGGCGCTTGGTCGGTCTCGCTGGGCGTCTCGCTGAGACCGCTGCCTTCGACGAGGAAGATCAGTTTGTCCGCCCGCAGGGCGATGGCGGCGGCGCGTGCGACATCGGCGGCGGTCAGGTTGAAGACCTCGCCGGTCGGGGAGTAGCCGATCGGTGGCATCAGCGCGACGGCGCCATCGTCGAGCCGCTGGGCGAGCGCGCGGTGATCGATGCGGCGCACCGCGCCGGTGTGCTGGTAATCGATGCCATTGAGCACCCCGATCGGCCGCGCGAAGACGACATTGCCGGAGGTCACCGGAATGCGCACGCCGGCCATCGGCGAGTTCGCCAGGCCCAGCGACAACAGGGCCTCGATCTCGACGCGCGCGGTGCCGGCGGCCTCCTTGACGCAGGCAAGGGCGGCGTCATCGGTGACGCGCAGGCCATTGATGACCTGCAGCGCCGCGCCGCGCGCGGCCAAGCGGCGCTCGATCTGGGGGCGGGCGCCATGCACGATCACCAGGCGGATGCCGAGCCCATGCAGGAGCGCGATGTCATGCACCAGCTCGGGCAACCGGGCATCGTCGAGCGCCTCGCCGCCGACGGCGATCACAAAGGTGCGGCCACGATGGGCGTGGATATAGGGGGTGCAGTGCCGGAACCAGTCGAGGAAGGGATCGGCGGTTGTGCGGAAGACCATCGGGTGAGTCCAAGCCAGTTCAAAGCCAGTTCAACGCAAGCGCCACCCCGCCCGCGATCACTGGTCGCGGAGGTGAGGGAGGCTCGACGAGGATATCGCGTTGCGTGGGCATGGGACACGGCACTTGGTGGTTGGCCCACGAATCCCGCAGAATACGCGATCATTGCTCGTTTCGGGGATTGGTGTCGATGGCGCCGCCGGCCCTTTGGCAACGCGACCTGCTGGTTTTTTCATGAATGTGCACGAATATCAAGCGAAACAGCTCTTTACCCGCTTCTCGATCCCGGTGCCCGAGGCGCGCGTGGCCGCGTCGCTCGATGAGGTGCGGGCGGCGGCAGAGGTTCTCGGCATGCCGATGCTGCTCAAGGCCCAGGTGCATGCCGGTGGTCGGGGCCGAGCCGGCGGCGTGCAACGCTGTGAATCGCTGGCCGAACTGGAGACCCAGGCCCAGAGGTTGCTCGGAAGCCGACTGGTGACGCCACAGACGCCACCACGCGGGCTGCCGGTGTCGCGGCTGCTGTTGGAGGCGCCGGTCGCGATCGCACGCGAACTCTATCTGGCGCTGCTGGTGGACCGTGAGGCTGAGCGCATCGCTATCATGGTCTCGGCCGCAGGCGGTATGGACATCGAGGAGGTCGCGGCGACTCAGCCCGAAGCCTTGTTGGTCTTGCGGATCGAACCGGCAGCGGGATTGCGGCGCTGGCAATGCCGCCAGATCGGGCTGTTCCTCGGCCTGACGGCGGCACAGCAGCCGGCCTTCGATGCGCTCCTAGAGAACCTCTACCGGCTGTTGACAGGCTGCGATGCGCGCCTGGTCGAGATCAATCCGCTGGCGGTGACCGAGGGCGGCGCGCTGATCGCGTTGGACGCGAAGCTGGATCTGGACGACAACGCCCTGTATCGGCAGCCGGAGCTGGCGGCGTTGCATGATCCCAGCCAGGAGGATGCGCGCGAGATCGCGGCGCGCGCCGAGGGGCTGAGCTATATCAGCCTGGAGGGCGATATCGGCTGCATGGTCAATGGCGCTGGGCTGGCGATGGCGACCATGGATCTGATTGCGTTGCATGGCGGCGCGCCGGCCAATTTCCTCGATGTCGGCGGCGGCGCGACCGCCGATCGCGTTGCCCGCGCCTTCGCGCTGGTGCTCAGCGATGACAAGGTGGCGGCGGTGCTGGTCAACATCTTTGGCGGTATCGTGCGCTGCGATCTGATCGCCGAGGGCATCCTCGCGGCGGTCGAGGAGGTCGGCGTCGCGGTGCCGGTGGTGGTGCGCCTGGAGGGCACCAACGCGGCCCTTGGGCTCGAGCGGCTGGCGCGCAGCGGGCTCGCGATCGAAACCGCCGCGACCCTGGTCGATGCAGCCAACAAGGTGGTCGAGGCTGCGGCCGCTCAACGCGCAACTGTCCAACGCGCGGGAGGTGAAGCATGAGTGTGCTCGTCGATGCGAGGACGCGGGTGATTTGTCAGGGCTTCACCGGGCGCCAGGGCAGTTTCCACAGCGAGCAGGCAATCGCCTATGGTACGCGCATGGTGGGCGGCGTGACGCCCGGCAAGGGCGGGCAACGGCATCTGGGGCTGCCGGTGTTCGACACGGTCCATGCGGCGGTGCGCGAGACTGGCGCCGAGGCCAGCATGATCTATGTGCCCGCGCCCTATGCGGCCGATGCGATCCTGGAGGCCGCCGATGCGGGCATTCGGGTCATCGTCTGTATCACCGAGGGCATTCCGGTGCTGGAAATGCTAGCGGTGAAGGCGGCCCTGGCGCGTCATGATGCTGTGCTGATCGGTCCAAATTGCCCAGGGATCATCACGCCGGGGGGCTGTAAGATCGGCATCATGCCGGGCGCTATCCACACACCGGGGCGGGTTGGCATCGTCTCGCGTTCCGGTACCCTCACCTATGAAGCCGTCGAGCAGACCTCAGCCGAGGGGCTGGGGCAGAGCACCTGCATTGGCATCGGCGGCGATCCCATCCACGGCATGGATTTCGTCGATTGTCTGGCGCTGTTCGAGGCCGATCCGGACACCGATGCGGTGCTGATGGTCGGCGAGATCGGCGGCAGCGCCGAAGAAGCCGCCGCCGCCTTCGTGCGTGAACGCATGACCAAGCCCGTCGTCGCCTATATCGCCGGGGTGACCGCGCCGCCGGGCAAGCGCATGGGACATGCGGGCGCCATCGTCAGCGCTGGCAGTGGCACCGCCGAGGCCAAATATCAGGCGCTCGAAGCCGCCGGTGTGCAGGTGGTGCGCTCACCCGCGCAGCTTGGGCGGCGCGTCGCCGAGCGACTCGGCCACTGACGCCCCAACGATGGTCCATCTCCAGCTATGGTCAATCTTCGGCCAGGCTCTTATACTCACCCGATTACCAGCCGAGAGGTTGAACGGAGAACCGCAATGAAGAAGGTCGAAGCCATCATCAAACCCTTTAAGCTCGACGATGTGCGCGAGGCATTGTCGCAGGCTGGGATCACCGGCATGACCGCGATCGAAGTCAAGGGCTTCGGCCGCCAGAAGGGGCATACCGAACTCTATCGCGGCGCCGAGTACGTGGTCGATTTCCTGCCCAAGGTCAAGGTCGAACTCGTGCTTGCCGACGACCAGCTCGATACCTGTGTCGAGGCCATCACCAAGGCCGCCCGCACGGGCAAGATCGGCGATGGCAAGATCTTCGTCAGTCCGGTCGATCGGGTGGTGCGCATCCGCACCGGCGAGGAAAACGAGGCCGCGATCTGAAGCCGATCCGCGCCCGGCCCCACGCGCTGCCTCAGTTCCTGTCCAGGCCGAGATAATCCCAGACGCGTCTCGCCAGGCTGACCTCGCTTGGGTCCGGCGTATCGTCGAGGAAGCGCCCGGCCTCGCGGTTCATCGTTAGGACGCGCTGTGCAGCGGCGGCCAGGTCATCTTCGCCAAGCCGCTGGTAGCCTTCGATCATCAGCACCAGGGCGTCTTCGACGGCACCCGTACGCTGGAAGCGCTCAATGACGTACTGGGCACGGCCCACGGCGGCGAGGTAAGCGCCGCGCTCCATGTAGTAGCGCGCGACGTGCAATTCCCCCTCGGCGAGCATATTACGCAGATGTAACATGCGTTGGCGTGCATCCTCAGCGTATCGGCTGTCTGGATAGAGGCGTACCAGGGTCGCGAAGTCGTTGAAGGCATCCATCGCCGAACCGGGATCGCGCTGCGCGGTGTCGAGCGGGAAGAAGCGGTCGAGGAAACCGATGCTGCGGTTGTAGTTGACGATGCCCTTGAGATAGTAGGCGTAATCGACGAAGGGGCTTTGCGGATAGAGCTTGATGAAGCGGTCCGCAGCGGCGAGCGCTTGCTCGGGCTCATCGGCCTTGTAATAGGCGTAGGCAATGTCGAGCTGGCCCTGCATCGCGAAACGCCCGAACGGATAGCGCGCCTCCAACTTCCGGTAGAGTTCGGTGGCGCGCTTGTAATTGGCGGAATCGAGTTCGCGCGCGGCTCGGCTGTAGAGTTCGTTTGCCGACCAGCCCTCGGTCTCGTCGAATTCCTTGCCGAAGATGCCGCAGCCACTCAAGAAGGCCACAGCGATGAGGGTCGTCACTAGGGTTCGGATCATGGAGAATGTGGCGTCGCCGCAGTTGTTCATGGAACGAAGAGTAAGCCTCGCCAGTATACTGAATCGACGTGACAGTCACAGAAGCACCCCAAGACATCGCACACCTGACAGAGGCCAGGCGCGAGGAATCCGAGCCGCAGCGCTTGCAGTTGCGGCCCGAGCACGCCGGGCGCCGGCTCGATCAAGTGCTCGCCGGCCTGCTACCGGCCTTCTCGCGTCGCCGACTGCGGGACTGGATCGAGCAGGGACGGGTGTCGCTTGACGGACACCAACCACGGCCGAAAGACCGCGTGCGCGGGGCCGAGCAGGTGCTGGTACGGCCGTTGATCGAGCCCTCCGGGGACTGCCTGCCGCAGCCGATCCCACTGCGCGTCGTGTTCGAGGATGCACATCTATTGGTGATCGATAAACCCTCCGGCCTAGTGGTGCATCCGGCTGCTGGGCATCCGGACGGCACACTCCAAAACGCGCTCTTACATTATGACCCGCAGCTCAGTGAGCTGCCGCGCTGCGGTATTGTGCATCGCCTCGACAAGGAGACCACTGGGCTGATGGTGGTCGCGCGCAGCCTGCTGGCGCATCGCTCGCTGGTCGCGCAGCTCAAGGCGCGCAGCGTCAAGCGCGATTACCGGGCCTTGGTGGTGGGGCATCCGCCGGCCAGTGGCCGCGTCGATGCGCCGATCGGGCGACATCCGACGCGGCGCACGGCCATGGCCGTGGTCGCCGGTGGCCGGCCGGCGGTGAGCGAGTATCGGGTCTTGGAACGCTATCCGCGCCACAGCCTGCTCGGCGTGCGCTTGCTCACCGGGCGCACGCATCAGATTCGCGTGCACATGGCGCATCTGCGCCATCCATTAGTCGGTGATCCGCTCTATGGCGGTGGCGCGCGCAGCGCAGCCACTGCGGCGCGGCCCGCGCTGACGGCGGCGCTGCGCGGCTTCCCGCGCCAGGCATTGCATGCCATCGGGCTGGGGCTGATCCACCCGGCTAGCGCCGAGCCGATGCAGTGGCAGGTGCCGATGGCCGCCGATCTGGCCGCGCTCCGCGCCCTCTTGCAACAGGAACAGGAGGTCGATGATGCAGCGACTGACACCTGATTGGCCGGCGCCGCTGGCGGTGCGCGCACTGAGCACGACGCGCGACGGCGGCCTCAGCACGGGGCCTTACGCCAGTCTGAATCTGGGCGATCATGTCGGCGATGATCCGCGCGCGGTGCAACGCAACCGCGCGTTGTTGCGCGCGCGGGCCGGGCTGCCGGTGGCGCCGATCTGGCTGCATCAGGTCCACGGTTGCACAGTCCGTGAGCTGCCTTGCGCGACGGGTGAGGCGCACGCTGCCGATGCCTCGGTCGCGTTCGGGCCGGGCGCGGTCTGTGCGGTGCTCACGGCCGACTGTCTCCCAATCCTGCTCTGTGATGAGGCCGGCAGCGTGGTCGCGGCAGCTCATGCCGGTTGGCGTGGCCTGGCGGCTGGCGTCATCGAGGCCACGGTGCGGCGCATGGAGCGCCCAGCCGAGCAGTTGCTGGCCTGGCTGGGACCGGCGATCGGTCCAGAGCATTTCGAGGTCGGCGACGAAGTGCGTGCAACCTTCCGCGCGGCCAGCGGCGCCGAAGCGCTCGAGGCCTTTCGTCCGAGCGGCGCTGGGCGCTGGCTGGCCGATCTCGGCATGCTCGCGCGCCAGCGGCTCGCGGCCCTCGGCGTGCGACAGGTCAGCGGCGGCGATCATTGCACCTTTGCCGAGGCGGACCGATTCTTTTCCTACCGCCGCGATGGGGTTAGCGGGCGCATGGCGAGCCTGATTTGGCTTGAGCCATGCCCCTTACCCGACACGCGCACAGGCTTGGCCGCGTGATTGATCTCGCCCCCGCGTGCCGCTACTCTCTTTTGACGATCAGATCGTTGGATCCCTTTAGCGCTAAAATCATGACTAAACGACGCGTTCACTTGGCGGCCCCCGTAGCGCAACGGAGCAAGACGCCACAGCACTTCCGTCTGCCTCGGGCCATGGCGCTCGGTCGCCTCTTGGCCCTGCTGCTGAGCGCGCTCATCGCCTTCGGTGCGCTTGCTAAAACGCAAACGGTCGGGCTCGCCGAGCTGTTTCCCGATGAGCGTCAGGCACGCACCATGGTGGTCATCAACAAGGTGCTTGAGCGTTTTCACTATCGGGACTTCGCCCTCGACAGTGCCTTCGCGGTCGAGGTGATCGACAATTATTTCGCCGATCTCGACTCGGGCCGGCTGTTTTTCTTGCAGCGCGATGTGGAGCGCTTTCGGCGCTCGGCCGGGCGCCTTGATGGCGACCTGGCCAAGGGCAAGATCGATACCGCGTTCGATATCTTCCGTGTCTACCGGATGCGGGTCGATGCACGCATCGACCATGCCCTCTCGTTGTTGCAGCAGCCATTCGATTTCGAGCGCGATGAAACCTACCTGTTCAAGCGCGACGAAGCCGACTGGGCGGCAAACGAGGCGGAACTGAACGAACTCTGGCGCAAGCGGGTCAAGAACGACTACTTGCTGCTGAAGCTGGCCGACAAGAGCGACGAGGCCATCCGCGAGCAACTGCGCCAACGCTACAGCGGCATCACGCGGCGGATTCACCAGTTCACGGCCGACGATGTCTATCAAACCTTCGTCAACGCCTACACGCGCACGCTCGAGCCGCACACCAGCTATATGTCGCCGAGCGGCTCGGAGAACTTCGATATCAGCATGCGTCTCTCGCTCGAGGGCATTGGCGCGGTGCTCCGCGCCGATAACGAGTACACGGTGATTCAGCGCACCATTCCGGGCGGTCCCGCGCGTCAGTCGGGTCAGATCCAAACCGGCGATCGCATCGTCGGCGTCGGCCAGGGGCTCGATGGCGAGATGGTCGATGTGGTCGGCTGGCGGCTGCAGGACGTGGTGGACAAGATCCGCGGCCCCAAGGGTTCGGTAGTGCGATTGCAGACATTGCCCAAATCCGAGGTATCCGGTGGTCGCATGCGCGAGGTCGCGTTGGTGCGCAACGAGATCAAGCTCGAGGATCAGGCGGCGCGGCGTTTCCTCATCGAGGGGCCGGAGAATGCGCGTTCGCTGCGGATTGGTGTCATCGAGGTGCCGGCCTTCTACCGGGATTTTCGCGCCGAGTCGGCGGGGCGGCGGGATTTTCGCAGTACCACC
Source organism: Chromatiaceae bacterium (assembly GCA_003562815.1). Classification (GTDB taxonomy): domain Bacteria; phylum Pseudomonadota; class Gammaproteobacteria; order Chromatiales; family Chromatiaceae; genus Lamprobacter. The sequence continues at coordinate 23,912 of PWTO01000060.1, forward strand.
CGCGACGTGCGTGCGTTGATCGATGAGCTCAAAGCCGATGAGATCGATGGACTCATC
>PWTO01000200.1 GCA_003562815.1 Chromatiaceae bacterium
GCGTTCTGGTTTTGCGTTTCGCTCACGATAGGCTTATCATCCGTTGGCTGAGATACAAGGGTGGAGCTGGCCGATGCCGCTCATCGCCCCAGGCGTGATGGCCCCGGTCTCGGGGTTTTTTTTCATCCGCGATCCGCTGCAGACCCCAGGCGAGGCTGCTTCCGGCAGAGTCTCGCACGGTGCTGCTTCGAAGAAGGGGGCCCTTGGCCCTCTTTTTTGTTTGCGCTCCCGTGTCTGCAACGGGCGGATGGACACGATTCTATCAGCGGTGCTGAATCTTGAGATGCGACGGGCAAACGATCAACTGACAACGCTGGTGACCTCGGTCGTCGAGCCGATGGGCTACGAGACCCTAGGCGTCGAACATGTCTCGGCCGGCAGCGGGCAGGCGCTGCTGCGGGTCTACATCGACCACGCCGAGGGCATCGGCATCGAGGATTGCGAGGCGGTCAGCCGGCAGTTGAGCAGCGTCCTCGATGTCGAGGACCCGATCAGCGGTCATTACGATCTCGAGGTCTCGTCGCCCGGGCTCGACCGGCCGCTGTTCACCCTCGAGCAGATCGCGCGCTACTGCGGTCACCGGATTCGCGTGCGGCTCGAGCAAAAACTCGACGGTCGGCGCAACTTCGAGGGCGAGGTGCTGGGGGTGAGCGACGACGGCAAGCACCTCGAACTCGCGCTCGACGGGGTTGCGACGCACCTGCCCGTGGAGCAGATCGAGAGTGCCCGTGTCGTGCCGGAATTCAACTTTTCACAGTCCGCTCGCTGACGAACCGGATGCCGGACGGGCCGAGAGCGACCGACATCAGGTAGGGATCGATGAACAAAGAGATATTGATGGTCGTCGATGCCGTCTCGAACGAGAAAGATGTCCATAAGGACATCATCTTCGAGGCGATCGAGGCCGCGCTCGCCTCGGCGACGCGCAAGAAACATGGTGGGGATATCGACGTGCGGGTCGCGATCGACCGCAGCACCGGCGATTACGAGACCTTTCGCCGCTGGCAGGTGGTCGAGGATCAGGACGGCGAACCGCTGGAGGCCTCCGAGCGCCAGATCACCCTCTCTGCGGCCAAGGAACTCGATCCATTGCTCGATCTGGGTGGCTACATCGAAGAGCAGGTCGATTCGGTGTTGTTTTGGCGCATCGCGGCGCAGACCGCCAAGCAGGTCATCGTGCAGAAGGTGCGCGAGGCCGAGCGTACCAAGATCGTCGAGCTGTTCAAGAGCCGCGAAGGCGAGCTGGTCACCGGCATCGTCAAGAAAGCCGAGCGCGGCACCATCGTCATCGATCTGGGCAACAACGCCGAGGCCTTGGTGCCGCGCGATCAGGTGATCCCGAAGGAGACCGCGCGCCCCGGCGATCGCCTGCGCGGGCTGCTGTACGAGGTCGCCGCCGAACTCAAAGGGCCGCAATTGTTCGTCAGTCGCACCTCGCCGAAATTGCTGATCGAGTTGTTCAAGCTCGAAGTGCCGGAGGTTGGCGAAGGCGTGATCGAGATCGTCGGCGCGGCCCGCGATCCGGGCACGCGCGCTAAAATCGCGGTGCGCACGAACGACCAGCGGATCGATCCAGTCGGCGCCTGTGTCGGCATGCGCGGCTCGCGCGTGCAAGCGGTCTCGAACGAACTCTTCGGCGAGCGCGTCGATATCATCCCCTGGGACGAGAACCCGGCCCAGTTCGTGATCAATGCCATGCTGCCTGCCGACGTCGTCTCGATCGTGATCGACGAGGACGCGCGCAGCATGGATGTCGCGGTGAAAGAAGAAAACCTGTCGCAGGCGATCGGCAAGGGCGGGCAGAACGTGCGTCTCGCCAGTCAGCTCACCGGCTGGGAGCTGAACGTGATGAGCGAGGAGGACGCGGCGGCCAAGAGCGAGGAGGAGGGCCGCCGCTTGATCGAGCGGTTCATGACGGATCTGCGGGTCGATGAGAATGTGGCGGCGGTGCTGGCCGAGGAAGGCTTCGCCACGGTCGAGGAGATCGCCTACGTGCCTGAGTCAGAGCTGTTGGCGATCGCGGATTTTGACGAGCGCCTGGTCGCGATCCTGCGCCAGCGGGCGCTCGAGGCGTTGTCGAGCCAAACGGTGGCGGACAACGAGAACCCGGATGCGGTGCCGGAGGCGGATCTGTTGGCGATGCCAATGCTGGAGGAGGCGCTAGCCTATCGGCTCGCGCGACGCGGCATCATCACCCTGGCTGATCTCGCCGATCAATCGGTGGATGAGCTATTGGAGATCGACGGCATGGACCCGGAGCATGCGGCCAGCCTGATCATGGCGGCCCGCGAGCCTCTGTTCGCCGGCTCGCAGAACGACGAGTCATCGGAGGGTGCGAATGAGTACTGAAGTCACGGTCAAGCAACTCGCGACGACGGTCGGGATCCCTGTGGAGCGGCTGCTAACGCAGCTCCAGGAAGCGGGCATTTCGGCCCAGGCCGAGGATGCCACCATTACCGAGGGTGAAAAGATCCAGCTGCTGCAGCATCTGCGGCGCAGCCACGGTAAGAAAGACGAGCCGGCCGAAGCGCCGGTGAGCGAGGCGACCAGCGTGCGCCGCCGCCCGGCCAGCAACGATAGCCGCGCCGCGCGCCCATCGCGACCGGCGCCGAACCGAGGCGCCGCGCCTCCGCGTGGCGCGGCGGCGCGCACGGGCAAATCGGTCAACGTCGAGGTGCGGCGCAAACGCAGCTTCGGCAAGCGCAATACGGAGACGCCACAGCCTGCGGCCACGGTGCGCACGACGCAGCGTCCCGAGCCTGATCGCGCCGAGGCGAGGGGTTCCTCGCCGATCGATGAGCAACGCCGCCGTACCGAACTCGAAGCGCGCCGCGCCGAAGAGGACGCGCGCCGACTCGCCGAGCAGGAGGCGCTCGAGACCCGTCAGCGCGAAGAGAGCCGGCGCAAGGCCGAAGCCGAAGCGCGCGCCAAGGCCGAGGCCGAACAGCGCCGCAAGGCCGAACAGCGCTCGCGGGCAGAGGCCTCGACGGCGAACTATGGGGCTGCGGAGTCGGAAGAGACGATGCCCGCTCCAGCCGCCAATGCTGGCGAGAGCGAGACCGAACAGCAGCGCGACGAAAGACGCCGGGCGGCGAAGAAACACGCCGAGCGCAGCGAAAAGGAGGGCCAGGATCGGGAGCGCGCCGAGAAGGATCGCAAGGCCGCCCGCAAGGAACCGACGCGGACCAAGAAGCACGATCCTGTCGCGGCGCTCGAGGAGGAGACCTCGGACGATGCCGTGATCACCCGCCCGTCGGTGCGTCGGCGTAAGAAACCCGGCAAGCCGCAGCTCCAGGACAAGCACGGCTTCCAGCGCCCGACCGCACCGGTGGTGCGCGCGGTCGAGGTGCCAGAGACCATTTCGGTGGGCGAGCTGGCGTCGCGCATGTCGGTCAAGTCGGGGCAGGTCATTAAAGAGCTGTTCAAGCAAGGCATGATGGTCACCATCAACCAGACGCTGGATCGCGATACCGCGATGCTGGTGGTCGAGGAGATGGGCCATAAGGCGGTCGAGGCCAAGGTCGATGACGCCGAGGATGCGTTGATGGCTCTGCTCGAGCAGGAGGTCGGTCAGACCGAGTCGCGGACACGCCCGCCGGTGGTCACCATCATGGGGCACGTCGATCACGGCAAGACCTCGCTGCTGGACTACATCCGCCGCGCCAAGGTCGCCGACGGCGAGGCCGGCGGCATCACTCAGCATATCGGCGCCTATCACGTCGAAACCGACAAGGGCACGATTTCGTTCCTGGATACCCCCGGCCATGCCGCCTTCTCGGCGATGCGCGCACGCGGGGCCAAGGCCACCGATATCGTGATCCTGGTGGTGGCCGCCGATGACGGCGTGATGCCACAGACCATCGAGGCGATCCAGCACTCGAAGGCGGCCGGGGTGCCGGTGGTGGTGGCCGTGAACAAGATGGATAAGCCCGATGCGAACCCGGATCGGGTGATGCAGGAGCTGACCCAGCATGAGCTGGTGCCGGAGGAGTGGGGCGGCGACACCATCTTGGTCAAGGTCTCGGCCAAGACCGGCGATGGCATCGACGATCTGCTCGATGCGGTGCTGCTGCAATCCGAGGTGCTCGAACTCAAGGCGCCGATCGATGGGCCTGCGCATGGCACCATCGTCGAATCGAGCCTGGAGAAAGGGCGCGGCACCGTGGCCACCGTGCTGGTTCAGTCCGGCACGCTGCGCACTGGCGACATGATCGTCAGCGGCTCCGAGTACGGCCGCGTGCGGGCCATGTTCGATGAGCTTGGGCGCTCGGTGAAAAGTGCGGGTCCGTCGATCCCCGTGCAGGTGCTCGGCCTGTCGAGTTCGCCGAATGCGGGCGACGATGTGATTGCCGTAGTCGACGAGAAGCGCGCTCGCGAAGTCGCCGAGTTCCGGCGCGATCGCGATCGGCAGACGCGCATGGACGAACAGCGCGGGGCGAATCTCGATCAGCTGTTTTCGCAGCTCAAGGAAGGCGACCTCAAGAGCGTCAACATCATCCTCAAGGCCGATGTGCAGGGCAGTGTCGAGGCGCTCAAGGAATCGCTGGTCAAGCTCAGCAACGATGAGGTCAAGGTGGCGGTGGTCGCCTCTGCGGTCGGCGGTATCACCGAGTCGGATGCCAACTTGGCGGTGACCTCCAACGCCATCGTCCTCGGCTTCAATGTGCGCGCTGATCCGGCCGCGCGCCGGGTGATCGAGGAACAAGGGCTCGACCTGCGCTATTACTCGGTGATCTACGAGCTGATCGATGACGTCAAGAAGGCCATCTCCGGTCTGTTGAGTCCGATCGTGACCGAGGAGATCATCGGCCTGGCGCAGGTGCGCGATGTGTTCCGCTCGTCGAAGTTCGGCGCCATCGCCGGCTGCATGGTGATCGAGGGTGTGATCCGCCGCAACAGCCCGATCCGCGTGCTGCGCGACAACGTGGTCGTCTACGAGGGTGCGCTGGAATCCTTGCGTCGCTTCAAGGAGGACGTGAGCGAGGTCAAGAACGGCACCGAGTGCGGCATCGGCGTGAAGAACTACAACGATGTGCAGCCGGGCGACCAGATCGAGGTCTTCGAGCGCAAGGAGCGGGCGCGCCAGCTATGACGAGCGTTCGCCAGCAAGGCCGTGCATGCTCCAGCCGAGAGTGCGCCAGCCGCGCGCACCTTCGGCGCGTACGCCCTAGCAGCCAAGCGCGCTCGGGGCCGGCCCGATGAGTCGGGCGCCCCAGCGCGGTTTCGATCGCGGCGAGCGCATTGGCGCCGCGATGCTGCGCGAATTAACGCAGCTGCTGCGGCGCGCCAAGGATCCCCGCTTGGGCGAGATCACCCTGCATGAGGTGCGCGTTAGCCGCGATCTGGCGCATGCGAAGGTGTATTTCACCTGCTTTCCGGTCGATGAGGCCGGCGAGGAGCAGCAGCGGCTCTTGAATGGCACGTTGTCGGGCTTTCTGCGCCATGAGCTGTCGCGGACCGCGCGCCTGCGCACGGTGCCGCAGTTGCATTTCGTCCACGATGAGTCGGTCATGCGCGGCGAGCGCTTGTCCGCGCTGATCGATGAGGCGGTCGGCCACGAGGCCGATCGCCCGCAGACCGATTCTCAGATAACCGGCGACGACGCTCAGCGCGCGGATGAGGCAGCCGATGCCTCCGCGAACGAATGCTGAACGCACGCCCTGCACTTGGAACATCATGGGTAGACGACGCAGACGGGGCCGCGAGGTCAACGGCATCCTGTTATTGGATAAGCCCTTGGGGATCTCCTCCAATCACGCGCTACAGCGCATCAAGCGCCTGTTCGACGCGCAGAAAGCAGGCCATACCGGCAGCCTGGACCCGCTGGCGACCGGCTTGCTGCCGTTGTGTTTGGGCTATACCACCAAGTTTTCGGCCTTCCTGCTCGACGCCGATAAGCATTATCGGGTGCGGGTGCGGCTCGGCGAGACCACCGAGACCGCCGATGCCGAGGGCGAGGTCATCGCAACCGCCCCGGTCGACGACGTCACCGAGGCGCGGGTGCGCACGGTGATGGAGGACTTCGTCGGCCTGATCGAACAGTTGCCGCCGATGTACTCTGCGGTCAAGCACGAGGGTCAGCGCCTCTATAAACTGGCGCGCGAAGGCAAGGAGGTCGAGCGCACGCCACGCGCGATCCATATCCACAGCCTGGAACTGATGGAGTTCGCGCTGCCGGAGATCGAGCTGGACGTGCACTGTTCCAAAGGCACCTATGTGCGCACCCTCGCCGAGGATATCGGCAAGCAGCTCGGTTGCGGCGGTCATGTCGCGGCACTGCGCCGCACCGGTGTCGGCCCCTATCTCGAAGGCGAGACCGCGTTCGTGACCCTGGCCGAGATCGAGGCCCAGGCCGAGGAGCAGGGCGCCGAGTCGCTCGATGCGCGGCTGCTGCCGCTGGAATCGACGCTCGGGCATTGCCCGGCCGTGCGTCTCTCGGCCAACAGCGCTTTCTACCTCAGCCAAGGCCAGCCGGTGCTGGTGCCGCAGGCGCCGACCGAAGGCCTGGTGCGGCTCTATGACGTGAGCGATCATTTTCTTGGTGTTGGCGAGATCCTCGACGACGGCCGCGTGCAACCGAAGCGCCTGATTTGAGGGTCGGGTCGCGGCCTGATGCCGGTCGCCGCCGAGCTGTTCGATGGCCTCGGTTTGAAGTCGATGACAGAGTCCGTAGAATCGCGCTTCTCACAGATTCAACGCCTTGTCCCTGAAGTCATTGTTGGGGCCGAGGCACGTTCAACCGACGCCACTGACGGCGTCGTTTTCCATTAGGAGTCAAACAATGACAATGACCGCAGAAGAGAAACGCCAGATCGTCGAAGAGCATGCACGCGGCACCAACGACACTGGCTCGCCCGAAGTGCAGGTGGCGCTGCTGACCGCCCGCATCAAGCAGCTCACTGGCCACTTCACCGAGCACAAGCAGGACCATCACTCGCGCCGCGGCTTGGTGCGCATGGTCAACTCGCGGCGTAAGCTGCTCGACTATCTGAAGCGCAAGGATCTGGATCGCTACCGCGCGTTGATCCAAAAGCTTGGCCTGCGTCGATAAACGCATCCCGATTGCTCACTCCCATGCCAGGTGCGGGCTGGCGGCTCAGGTCGCCAGCGCTCCCCCCCCTGATCCCCGTTTGGGGACCATCCAGAGGATCGTCCTAGTGACCCCAATCCGCAAGACTTTTCAATACGGCGATCAGACGGTAACGCTCGAGACCGGCGAGATCGCGCGCCAGGCCGACGGAGCGGTCATGGTCAATGTCGATGACACCGTGGTACTCGTCACCGTGGTCGTCGATAAGCGCGCAACCGAGATGAAGGATTTCCTGCCGCTGACCATCGACTACCAAGAGAAGACCTACGCCGCCGGGCGCATCCCCGGCGGCTTTTTTCGTCGTGAGGGCCGCCCGAGCGAGGCCGAGATTCTGACCTCGCGGCTGATCGACCGGCCGGTACGCCCGCTGTTCGCGAAGGGCTTCGGCCGCGAGGTGCAGGTCATCGCGACGGTGAAATCGCTGAACCCGGCGGTCAATCCCGAGGTGCCGGCCCTGATCGGCGCCTCGGCGGCACTGTCGATCGCCGGTCTGCCGTTCAACGGCCCGATCGGCGCCGCCCGCGTTGGCTACAAGAACGGCGCATACATCCTGAATCCGGCGGTCACCGGGCTGAATCCGGACAGCGATCTCGACCTCATCGTCGCCGGCACCGAGAGCGCCGTGCTGATGGTCGAATCGGAGGCGCGCAGTCTGTCGGAAGAGATCATGCTCGGCGCCGTGCTGTTCGGCCACGAGCAGATGCAGATCGTGATCCAGACCATCAAGGCGCTGGCCGCCGAGGTCAACAAGCCGCCGCTCGACTGGGAGCCACCGCAGACCAATGCCGAACTCAAGACGGCCGTGACCGAGGCCTGCGCCGATCAGATCGGCGAGGCCTATCGCATCAAGGACAAGATGGAGCGCCAAGCGGCGCTGACCGAGATCCGCAAGGCGGTGTTCGAGCAGTTTGCCGGCGAGGACTCGCCCTGGCCGCAGCCGCAGGTCTATGGCGCGGTCGAGAAGCTCGAAAAGGAGATCGTGCGCGGGCGCATCCTTCAGGGCGAGGCGCGCATCGATGGCCGCGATACCGCCACCGTGCGCCCGATCTACATTCGCACTGGCGTACTCCCGCGCACCCACGGCTCGGCGCTGTTCACCCGCGGCGAGACTCAAGCCATCGTCGTCACCACGCTCGGCACCGAGCGCGACTCGCAGATCATTGATGCACTGGATGGCGAGCGCCGCGAAGCCTTCATGCTGCACTACAACTTCCCGCCCTTCTGCGTCGGCGAGACCGGTCGCGTCGGCACCCCGAAGCGCCGCGAGATCGGCCACGGCCGCCTGGCCAAGCGCGGCGTGTTGGCCTCGATGCCGACCCCGGCCGAGTTCCCGTACTCGATCCGGGTGGTCTCCGAGATCACCGAGTCGAACGGCTCCAGCTCGATGGCCAGCGTCTGCGGCACCAGTCTGTCGCTGATGGACGCCGGCGTGCCGATCAAGTCGCCGGTGGCTGGCGTCGCGATGGGCCTGATCAAGGACGGTGAGCAGTTCGCGGTGCTGACCGACATCATGGGCGACGAGGATCACCTCGGCGACATGGACTTCAAGGTCGCCGGTCCGGCCGAGGGCATCAATGCCCTGCAGATGGACATCAAGATCGACGGCATCACCCGCGAGATCATGGAGAAGGCGCTGGCGCAGGCGAAGGATGGTCGGCTGCACATCCTTGGCGAGATGAACAAGGTCATCGAGACCCATCGCGCCGAGATGTCCGAGCACGCGCCACGGATTATCGAGTTCAAGATCCATCCGGAGAAGATCCGCGACGTCATCGGCAAGGGCGGCTCGACCATCCGTGCCCTGACCGAGGAGACCGGCGCCACCATCGATATCAACGACGATGGCGTGGTGAAGATCTTCTCGGTGCAGAAGAGCGCCGGCGAGGAGGCGAAGAAGCGCATCCGGCTGATCACCGCCGATGTCGAGGTCGGCAAGATCTACGAGGGCAAGGTGGCGCGGCTGATGGACTTTGGCGCCTTCGTCACCATCCTGCCCGGCCGCGATGGGCTGGTGCATATCAGCCAGATCAGCGACGAGCGCGTCGAGCGCGTCAGCGACAAGCTCAAGGAAGGCGATGTGATCCGGGTCAAGGTGCTCGAGGTCGATAAGCAGGGCCGCATCCGTCTCAGCATGAAGGCGGTGGCCGAGGATGAGGCACCCGACGCCTGAACCAGCTGCCTGAAGCCTGAAGCGGCTGCCGCGAATCAGCCGCCTTGAGCGTGGTCCGTCGCCCGCGACGCCTGCCTGCTCGCCGAGTCCGTCATCGAGTCGGCGAGCGGCTTCTCGTGAAACCGCATGGACCCCGTGGGCGTGATCGTGGCTCTTGCTTGCGCTGCGGGCGGGGCGGGGCGCTGCGGGCGGATCGCGCAGCGATCAGGGGCGATCAGTCCTCGCAGGAGAGTTCGAACGCGATCATCCCTTCTTCGAGGTGATCCGAGACCATCGGATGGGCGAGCACATAGGCGGCGGCGCGGATACTGAAGTCGCCCAGGGCCTCATCCACTGCCTCTTCCCATTCCTCGGCGCTGTAGTCACCGCGCCCGACCCACATCAACGCCACCAGCTCCGAGCGCTGACGCTCCGACATCTCGGTGACGATGTTGCTGAATTCGGCGACGTTGTAATCATCGCCGTGATCAGCCAAGACCTGCATCGCCCAATCATCGCTGGGGCTGTTAGGAACCTCCGGGAAGACCACCGATTCCTTGGCCTGAAACTCCCGTGCCAGGTCGATCAATGAACAGAGTGTGTCTAACGGGATGTGCAGCCGCACCTTTGCCTCCTCGGGTCCCCTGGTTGCGGGACGGTTTTTTCATCGTGTTCGCAGTGTACTACGCGGCGTTTCCTCGCTGGCCTGATAAGGAACAACCCGGCGCGCCATGAACCGGCCGCCTTGTCAGCGGCGCGACCCTGTACTGGACAGCCCTTTGGTACCGAGGCACACTTCTCCCTCTGCCCACGGAGCCGAGCCATGCCGTCGAACCCCGATCACCCAGGGCAAGCCCCGCAATCGACTCAGAACAGAGCTGCCCGCGATGGTGCCGGCTTCTGGATCGATGTCTTCAGCAAAACGGGTCAGATCTGGCTGCAGAGCCAGGCCTTCATCCACGCCGCAGCGCTGGCCTTCTTCACCGTGTTCTCGATCGCGCCGGTCTTGATCATCGCGGTGACCGTCGCTGGCGTCGTCTTCGGCCCACAGGCGGCCGAGGGCGCGTTGCTCGAGCAGCTTGAGGATGTGGTCGGACCGCAGGCCGCAGGTCTCATCGAGACGGCGCTGGCTAACTCACAGATCGCCGAGGCTGGCATCTGGCCCACGCTGCTCGGTCTTGCCGCGATCCTGCTCGGTGCGACCACGGTCTTTGCGCAGATGCAGGTTTCGTTCAATAGCGTCTGGGCCGTGGTACCACGGCCTTCGAAGAATAGTCTCTGGCTGTGGATACAGGCACGGGTGCGCTCGCTGAGCGTGATCATCGCGATTGGCTTGGTGCTGCTGCTATCGCTGCTCGCCAGCGTCGCGCTGAACACTGCCATCGCCTATACCGACCAATGGCTGTTGGTCTCCGCCCCTTTGATTCGGCTGCTCAACAGCCTGCTCTCGCTGGCCGTGATCACGCTGCTGTTCGCGGCCATGTTCAAGATTCTGCCCGATGTCCTGCTGCGCTGGAGCGATGTGCTGCTCGGCGCCTTCCTGACCGCGCTGTTGTTCACGCTCGGACGCGCGCTGATCGCCGCCTATCTGGCGCATACCGCGACCGCTTCCACCTATGGCGCCGCCGGCTCTCTGGCGCTGCTGCTGCTGTGGGTGAACTACTCGGTTTTGATTATGCTGTTTGGGGCGGCCTTCACGCGCGCTTATCTCGAAGCGCGCGGCAAACCGATCCAACCAACCCAATTGGCCATCGCCGTGCAGCAGCGGTTGGTTGGTGAAGATGGGGTTTGATGGGCCACCCTGCGCCAACCGATCCGCAGCAGCAAACCTCAAAGCCTCGGCCATCGGCCTCCAGCGATTGGATTCCAGCTGCACGTCCTCATCTTCGCAAGCACCCTGTTCAAACCCTTCACACGTTGGAGTTTATCCTGATGAGACTCATGCCAATCAGCCTCGCACTACTGCTCACCGTTGCCGGCGGCGTTGCGGCGCACGAGATGCCCGCCGACGGCCGCCACTTTTCGGGTAAGGAAGCCGCGACCCTCGAGGAGGCCGTCCGCAACCTGACGGAGGGCAACGAGCAGCTCGCGGCGTACTTGGAAGACGGGAGCGTTGAAGCGGCCGACCTGGCGTACATCCACGAGCTGACCTACACCCTCGAGAACGCGATTGCCAAGATGCAGGAGGATCTCGTCACCTTGGCAACCACCTTGGAGGAGGTACACCTCGCCTCCGAGAGGGGCGAGGCCGATGTGGTCCTCGAGTCCGGTCGCGCCTATCTGTCGATCGCGGACCAACTCAATCGCTAGCAGGGGTCGGATTTAGCGCCCGATTTAGCGCTCGTTCAACCACTCGCCGATGGCCGGGGTGACTTCCTTCTGCGCCTTGCCGCTGACATAGATGCCGATATGCCCGCCAGGGAAGGCGAGTTCGGTGTAGTCCTCGCTGCCGGTCAGGCCATTGAGCGCCTTGGAGGCATCCGGCGGCACCAGATGATCCTGCAGCGCGTAGATATTGAGTACCGGGCAGCGGATCTGTTTGAGATCGACCGGGCGCTCGCCGACGCGCGCGGTGCCGTTGATGAAGGCATTCTGCTGGTAGAAGTCCTTGATGAACTGGCGGAAGGTCTCGCCGGCCTGATCGGGGCTGTCGAAGATCCATTGCTCCATGCGCAGGAAGTTCTTGGCCTTCTCCGGCTTGTCGAGCATATCGACCATGTTGACGTACTTCTGGCCGGTGAGACTGAACGGCTTCAGCGACAGGAAGGACCAGTTCAACAGCTCGCCGGGGATATTGCCCATGGTGTCGACGGCGAGGTCGACATCGACGTTCTGCACCCAGTTCGAGAGCAGGTTGTCCGGGGTCTTGAAGTCGACCGGGGTGACCATGGTGACCAGGTTGCGCACCTTGTCCGGATGCAGCGCGCTGTACATCAGGCTGAAGCTGCCGCCCTGGCAGATGCCGAGGATGTTGACCTTATCGACGCCATGGGTGTGGCAGATATGATCGACGCAGCGGTCGATATAGCCGTTGATGTAATCGTCGAGCGTGAGCGAGCGGTCGGCCTGATCCGGATAGCCCCAATCGATCAGGTAGACGTCCTGGCCGGTGGCGAGCAAACCCTTGATGGTCGAGCGGTCTTCCTGGATGTCGGTCATGTAGGGACGGTTGACCAGCGCGTAGACCACCAACAGCGGCACCGCCTGCTGGGCCACCTCGGCCGGGCGCTGGTAGCGGTAGAGCACCAGCTTGTCCTCGCGGTAGACCGCATCCTTGGGGCTCACGCCGCTGTCGATGTGGCCGGCGTCGAGCAGGTTCTGCATGCCTTGGCCGAGTTTGCGGCTGTAGTCGAGCATCTCCTCGCCGAGCTTGTCGGGACGGATATCGATGGGAAACATGCGGCGGCGCTCCTCTGTAGATCGCTGGTCTGGACCCGCCTTGGCGGTGTCCCTGGTGTGCTTGGGGATTGAATCGGTGGCGATGCGTCGGCGACTGTGGGCCGACGCATCGTTGATGGCATTCACGGGCTTGGCGACCGTCTCGTGCGTCCTGCTGGTCGCCGTTTCAGCCGGTGCGAGGCGGCGCAGCGCGTTACGGGCCGATCCATCGACCGAACCACTGGCCGACCCACAGGGGTTTGCCGTGGCGTGCTGGCTGGTCGGCCGACGCTGCATCAGCCTTCGCTGGACTTGGTGCTCGACTTGGCGGCCGTTTTCTTGCGGGCGCTGGTCTTCTTCGCCGCACCAGTCGTGGTCGAGTCGGTGGTCGTCGCTGCGGTGGTCTTAGCGCCCGTGCTTGATCCGCTCGTGCTCGTCCTGTTGCCGCTGCTGGCAGGCGCGCCCGCTGGCAGGGTCGCGAGCCGACGCTGGATCTGATCGAGTTCTTGGCGCAACCGCTTGTTCTCGCGTCGCGTCTCCTGCAAACGATCCTGCAGGGTACGTAGTTCGCCACGGGTGGGCATGTTCATCGCGCCGAGCGATTCGTCGACCATCACCGAGAGCCGCTGCTTGAGCGCCATCTGGGCGTTGATCAAACGACCGTGCACGCGCGAGTAGTCCGGCGTGATGACCTCGTCGGCGTAGACCGCTTCGCAGCAGCCGACCCAGGTGTCGTAGAGGCTGCGGGCGGAGTCGATGGTTTCGCCGGTCTCGGACTTCTGCTGCAGCTCATCGCGCAGTCGGTGCAGGGCCTTGACGCCGAGCTGATTGAAGAAGCCGCTGTAGTCCTGAAAGGCGCGCTGGTAGTCGATACCGGCGCGCATCAGGTCTTGATACTGGGCCTGCTCCTCGCGCGAATAGCCGAGGCCAGGCGCTGAGAGCATCTGCTCCAGGCCCTCTTGCATCGGGCCGCGCATCATCCCGTTTGGCATGTTGCGCAGCATGTCGCCGGGCATCATCGGCGAGAGCGAGGACATCATCCGCTGCCAGTTGTCGAGCGGCATCTCCCAGAAGCCGAGCATCCGGCGCAGGCTCTCGTCTTGGTCAGCGCCGATCCCGCTGAAGCCCTTCTGCATCTGCTCGATGGTCTGGTTCAGCCAGTCCCAGGCGCGAGTGCTGTCGGCCCCCTGGCCGAGGCCAGTATCGCCAAGCCCCTTGGTGAATTGCTCGGCGAGTCCGAAATAGGCTTGGCCCTGGTCCATCAGGCGCTGCATGAAGTCGCGCGCCGGGTCGCTGGCGGCGGGGGCGAGGGCCTTTCGCCACTGCTCCATCGCCGCCAGCCAGGGCGCCGATGCGCCGCTGCCGCCTTGGGCTCGGCCGCTGTCGAGGCCCATTGCCTGTTGGCCCATCTTGGCCAGTCCGTCCCAATAGTCGCGCTGCAGCTTGAGCCAGCTATCGTCGAAGAATGCGTTTTGTGTCATCGTGTTTCCCCCTGCCAGGGCCTCCTCGGATCGTGTGCGAACGAAGCTAGCATGGAAATTTGTGCGCTGCAACAAAGGACCGTAGACTCCGATGCTGCGCGCCGCTACACGCTCACCCGAGCGAGGTCACGCGCGCGAGCCCTGCGAATCCGTGGCGTTTGGCGTGCGTCAGGGGGCCTTGCCTCTCATGAGCCTGATCGTTTATTGAGCCTTAATCCTTGAGGAGGATATCCCATGCCAGAGAATGTCGTGATCGTCGCCGCCCTGCGCACCCCCGTCGGAAACTTCGGTGGCAGCCTCGCCTCGCTACCGGCGACGGCGCTGGGCGCGACCGTGGTCAAGGCGCTGTTGGAGAAGACCGGGCTTGATCCGGAACAGGTCGATGAGGTGATCCTGGGGCAGGTGCTGGCGGCCGGTGTTGGCCAAAATCCGGCGCGCCAGACCACGCTCAACGCCGGCCTGCCGCACAAGGTGCCGGCGATGACCATCAATAAGGTTTGCGGCAGCGGACTGAAGGCGGTGCATCTGGCGATGCAGGCGGTCGCGCTCGGCGAGGCCGAGGTGGTGATCGCCGGCGGTCAGGAGAGCATGAGCCAGTCGGCACATGTGGTGCCCGGCTCGCGCCAGGGCCAGCGCATGGGCGACTGGAAGATGATCGATACCATGCTCAGCGATGGCCTGATGGATGCCTTCAGTCAGTGCCACATGGGGGTGACCGCCGAGAACATCGCCAAACACTACGACTTCTCGCGCGATCTCCAAGATCGGTTCGCGGCAGCCTCGCAGCAGAAAACCGAGCAAGCGCAGGCCGCCAACCGCTTCGCCGATGAGATCGTGCCGGTCACCGTGCCGCAGCGCAAGGGCGATCCGGTGATCTTCGAGCGCGATGAGTTCCCGCGCGCGGGCACCAGTGCCGAGACGCTAGGCAAATTGCGCCCGGCCTTCGACAAAGAGGGCACGGTGACTGCTGGCAATGCCTCCGGCGTCAACGATGGCGCTGCGGCGGTCATGGTGATGAGCGAAGCCAAGGCCAAGGCGCTGGGCCTGACGCCGCTGGCGCGCATCGTCGCCTTCGCCAGTGCCGGCGTCGATCCGGCGATCATGGGCACTGGCCCGATCCCGGCCTCGACCCGGTGCTTGGAGAAGGCCGGCTGGACGGTCGCCGATCTGGACCTGATCGAGGCCAACGAGGCCTTCGCCGCGCAGGCACTCTCGGTCAACCAGGAGATGGGCTGGGACGAGGACAAGGTCAATGTCAACGGCGGCGCGATCGCCATCGGCCATCCGATCGGTGCCTCCGGCGCCCGCGTGCTGGTGACCCTGCTGCACGAGATGCAGCGGCGCGATGCGAAGAAGGGGCTGGCCACCCTCTGCATCGGCGGTGGTCAGGGCGTGGCCTTGGCGGTCGCGCGCGACTGATCCGACACACGCTCGCCGCGTTGTCCCAGCAAGCCGGCCGGCTCGCGAGCCGGTTGCTGGGCCGTTGCAGCGGTGTCCCGGGTGCCATGCGTTGATCCCACACAGTTTGCGTGTCTTCGCGCTGGGCTACACTGACTTGACGAGTCAGTGACGCAGCAGGTTCATGCGATGAGCGCCGAGCGCATCATCAAAAAATATCCCAATCGGCGGCTCTACGATACCGAGCTGAGCCGCTACATCACGCTCGCGGACGTGCGCGCGCTGGTGATGCAGGGCACGCCGTTTCGGGTCTTGGATACCGCCAACGAGGCCGACCTCACGCGCTCGATCCTCCTGCAGATCATGCTTGAGGAGGAAACCGGCGGCGAGCCGCTGTTTAGCGCCAACATGCTCGCGCAAATTATCCGCTTCTATGGCGGCACCATGCAGGGGATGTTCGCGCACTATCTGGAGCAATCGCTCGAGGCCTTCGCGCGCCAGCAGCAGCATCTGGCCGAGGATCTCGGCACCAAACCTTTTGAACTCATCGAGCGCATGACCGAGCGCAATCTCGAACTCTGGGCCAATGCGCAGAAGGAATTTCTGCGCGCCGCCGGCTTCGATCATGGCGATGTGGCACCACACTCGGACTCCGACAGTGAGCCCAGCTGAGCATCTCGGCAAGGGCTGATTCGTTCCACAGCGCCGATCTCCACGCACCTCAGTCGGGCCACTACCGGTGGCGACCCTTGGCTCGACTCAGCAGGGTGTGCCTGTCGATTGCTGCACTGCAACATTTTTTCTCGATGAGTCTTGACAGCACTTTTGGCAGCGACTATTGTGCATTGCAACAAATGCTGCACTGCACAAACCGGAGCACTGCGATGAGCCTGAATGACAACATGAAGACCCTGAACGACCTCACCAACAATAGCGTCGAGCGCATGACCGCGCTAGGCGAGCTGAACATGAAGGTCGCCGAGCGCATGGCGACCCGTCAGATGGATCTGTTCGGGCGTTGGATGGAGCAGGGCACCAAGCTGATGCGCGCGGCCACCGAGGCACGCGGCTACAGCGATCTGTACAAGGCCCAAGTCGATCTGACCAAGGAGGCCAGCGAGCAGATGATGGCTGAGTCGAAGACCAGCCTGCAGTTCGCGACCGAGACTCGCGATGAGTACCGCACCTGGTTCGAGGCCACCATGGCCGAGATGCGCAAGGGCGGCGGTCTGGTCGAGGCAACGGCCAAGGCCTGAAAAGCGAACATCGAAACTGAGCCGCAGGCAGTGGGCGCACCTTCGGGTTCTCCCACTCCGGCTGCGGCTTGCGCATCGCTGGTCGCGGATTCGGGGTTGAGGACAATGACTGATTCAAACACAGCAACGACCGAGCAGCCGGGAGCTGGCCGGGTCGCCTTGGTCACCGGCGGTATCGGTGGCATTGGCACCGCGATCTGCCGGCGCTTGGCACAGGACGGCTGGCGCGTCGTCGCCAACCATCACCCGTCCGAGCAAGAGGCGGCGCAGGCTTGGCGCAACGATTTGGCCGGCGAAGGTCTGAGCGTGGAGACCATCGCCGCCGATGTCTCCGACTTCGAGGATTGTGGGCGGATGGTCGCGGCCATCAAGGCCGATCAGGGGCCGGTCGCGGCGCTGATCAACTGTGCCGGCATCACCCGCGATAAGACCTTCAAGAAGATGGACGAGGCGCAGTGGCGTGCGGTCATCGACGTGAACCTCAACAGCGTCTTCAACGTCACCCGCCAGGTGTGGGAAGACATGCTCGAGGCCGGCTTCGGTCGCGTGGTCAATATCTCCTCGGTGAATGGGCAGCGCGGCCAATTTGGCCAGGCGAACTATGCGGCGGCCAAGGCCGGCATGCACGGTATCAGCATGACGCTGGCACAAGAAGGCGCGGCGAAGGGCGTCACCGTGAACACCATCTCGCCGGGCTATGTCGAAACGCCGATGACCCTCGCCATGCGCGATGACGTGCGCGAGGCCATCGTGGCCAGCGTGCCGATGCGCCGCATGGGGCGTCCGGACGAGATCGCGAGCGCGGTCGCGTTCCTGGTCGATGAGGCCAACGGCTATGTCACCGGCGCTAATCTGCCGGTCAATGGCGGCCTGTTCATGCACTAACGCCTTTTGGGCGCTCACCGTCTCAAACACGGACGGGCTGCATGCAGCGGCCCGTCCGCTCAGTGTCCTCCTCGTCTCTCTCCAAGAGACAGTTCGGCCCGGCATTCCCCCTGCCGGGCCTTTTTTGTGCGCGCATCTTACCAAGGAATCGGCTCGCCGTGGCGGAAGAAGCCGCCGCTCGGTCCATCTGCGGGCAGGGTTGCGGCCCAAACGATGCCTTTAACGCCTTCCTCGATGCTGAGGTGCGCGTTCTCTCCGCCCATTTCGGTGCGCACCCAACCCGGACAGACCGAATTGATCTTGATGCCGCTGTCGGCGCCGAGTTCATCGGCAAAGATGCGCGTGACCGCGTTCAGCGCGGTCTTCGACAGCCGGTAAGCGGGACAAAAGCCATTCATATCGCTGAGCTGGCCCATGCCGGAGGAGACATTGACGATTCGCCCCTTCTCGGCCATCAGCGGGATCAACAGTTGGCAGAGGCGCAAAGCGGCCAGCGTATTGGTCTCGAAAGCGCGCCGCAGCGTCTCGAGATCGGCCTGCAGGATGCTCGATTGTGGATCGCTGGGCGCGGGATCGGGGAAGATGCCGGCGTTGTTGACCAGGATGTCCACTCGTCCGAATACCTGCTGAAGGCGATCGCGCAGGCTCAGACGCGAGGCCTCGTCTGTCACGTCCAACAACGCGAAGCTCACATGTAGCCCTTCCTCGACCAGCGCATCGACCGCAGCTTGGCCGTCTGCGCCACGTCTCGCGCCGAGCAGAACCTGATAGCCTTGCTTGGCGAGCTGGCGGCAGGTCTCGTAGCCGAGGCCACGGTAGGCGCCGGTGACGATGGCGATGGGTTGATCAGGCATGGCGCGT
This sequence comes from Chromatiaceae bacterium, assembly GCA_003562815.1. Classification (GTDB taxonomy): domain Bacteria; phylum Pseudomonadota; class Gammaproteobacteria; order Chromatiales; family Chromatiaceae; genus Lamprobacter. The sequence continues at coordinate 18,499 of PWTO01000200.1, forward strand.
CCTCCGCAATGGCGTTGGGGTGATGATCATAGCGAGCATGGCCGTATCGGGGTCTGGTAATATTTTCCACGCATGGTGCTCTATGATCGGTTGTGGGTACAGTGCAGCACGTCGTCTTTTTCGGATAGATCTTTGCGCGCATCAACCATGAAGGGGTGTCGAATGAAACGCTCTCAAGCCGGTTTCACGTTGATCGAACTAATGATCGTTGTCGGGATTATTGGTATCCTGGCAGCGATTGCGGTCCCTACGTATCAGCAATTCCAGGAGTCTTCCGCTGAAAAAGCGTGTCTCGCCGAGGCTTCGGCCTACGCAAAAGCGCAGGTCGCGAAGAAAGCGCTTGATCCAAACGCTAACTTTGATGCGCCGGAGGAGAGTGCATGTAAATCAATTGAAAATCCAAAAGATATAACAGAGGGTAACACGATTACTGCGGAACCTAACAAACCTGGAGTTATAAACGTTACTTGTAATATGGATACAGGCAATTGCTCGCTCAATTGAAATCTGAGCGGTTAAAGAGGCAAAATCATTTGCAACTCTAGCCTAGGTTTAGCAGGAACGATTGCACGCCCTACCCAGTCGGGTAGGGTTGGTTGGCAACCAGGCGCTGTCGTCAAAATTCGCCATATGGGCGCGCTTCTTCAGAGATGCGCACGGCTGTCGATCTTATCGTTCGACACATCCTGCAGGATGCTGCGGATGATCTCGCGCACCTGCGGTTCCTGAGGGCAGTCCCTACCCTTGCGGGCGGCGTCGAAAAATTTCGCCAGCACCTTATGATCTTCGCTGTCGAGCGCCTCGGTGAAGCCCTGGGGGACTTTCGCGGCCTGATCGGGCACGCGGTTGGGGGCGCTCTCGTCGGCGCCCTGGCGGCCATGGGCCCAGTTCATCGCGCGCGCGCTGTAGAGGATGCTGCGGTCGAGCAGGATAAACGGGAAGCGCGGGTTGCTGACCGGCCCGAGCGTGAAGCGCTCCACGCCAAGGGTGCGCTTGATATCGAGTTTGGCCAGTTTCGAGGTGCCGAGCACGCCGAGCACGCTGCCAATGCCGGCGCCGATGAGGGTGCCGGCGCCAAACGAGAGGCCGCCGACGCCGAGGTCGATAGCGCCGCCGGTGGCCGCGCCAGCCGCAGCGCTCGCGAGCACTGTCTGGTGGCGATTGAGGCCGAGGCGGCGCTCGACCTCGTCCGAGAACAGATCCTTGACCAGCAAGGAGCTAGGCGAAACGTTCCAGACATGGTGCTTGAAATGCTCGCGGATTTCGGCCTGAGTCTGGTGCTCAAGCTTGCGCAGTCCCTCCTGCAGGCTTTCGGTCAAGTGATGACGGATCCGTTCGCGATCATGATCGGAATCCAGTTCATTCGTCTTCACGAGCTTGACTACTTTAAAGGTCAACGCCTGACGTAGCAGTTCCAGGATGCTGGTGACGCTCTGCTCGATGCGCCGCCTCCAATCGCGCTCGAAGGCGCGCACGGTCTCGTCGAGCATCGGCTCCCAGCGCTGATCAATCGCCTTGAGGGCGTTGAGCAGCGCGATCCGTTCGGCATAGGTCGCGCGGTGTGCGTTGAATGCGCGCACCGAATTGAACGACTTGTTCAGCGCATCTTGCCACGCCGTGATGTATTTGTCGTTGGCCGAGAGGTTGTTGAAAATCGCCATGCGGGGCCGGCCGGTGAGGCGCAGTAATTCCATTTCGGTGCGATCCTTTTCCTTGATCCGCTTGGAGCCATCGATCACCAGGATAATGCCGGCGCCATCGGCGATGGGTTTCATCAGCGCGCAGTCGTGACTGTAGAGGCGATCATGCTGATGCGCCTCAAGAAAGGCACGCGCCAGATCGGTGCCGCTCGGATGCTGTTGGAACCACTCGAGGATATCGGTGGGATTCTGAAAGCCTGGAGTGTCGATGAAGCGCAACACGGTCTTGCCGTCGATCTCGACCGGGTATTGATCGGAGCGCGTGGTGGTGCCGGCGCGCTTGTCGATGGCGATGCGATCATTCTCGGTCAGCGTCGCAACCACGGACGACTTGCCGGCATTGGGATGGCCAACGATGGCGAGTGTTGGGATCTGCGCGTCCATCAGCGGTCCTCATCATCTTCGGCGGTTGCGAGCATCACCAGGCGCAGATAGGGATCGCCCATCTGCTCGATCTTGCGCAGCCAATCGGCAAAATCGAACTCGCTCAAGGGTGGCAGCGGGTCCTCTTCATCCTCAGAATCGCCGGTCAGCGCCAACAGCATCTGTGCCTGTTCGCCAGCGGCAGAGCGGACGAGGCGCAGGAAACGAAGATTCTCGGTAATCGGGGGCTGGGAGCCGTCCTGGATGAGCGCGATCCGCGCCGGTGGCGCGCTCCAGGTTGCATGGTCGATCATCTCGATCGCTTGCTCGGTCATCGCACGACCGCCGCCATAGGTCGCCGCAGCCGCGACGCGCCAGCCCGTTTGGGCGCGCAATAGCTGCTGCAGGCGTGCGTGGTGGTCTTGATCCTCAAGCAAATCGGCGACGTCGATATGCAGCAGCAGGATGCAGGCGTCGGCATCGACTGAAACGCCTTGGATTGATGCTTCGGGCTCACTCGCAGCGGACGCCTGGCTGGAGTCGGTCGGCGCCTCCGGTGCTTGGGCCTTTGCTTGAAGTTTTGCCGGTGGCGGGATCTGGGGCGCGACCGGGGCCTCGATTGGCTCGGCTGGCGTCTTGGCAACGGGCGGCGGGCTCGCGTGCGCTGCCGCGTCGGCCTTGGGGGGCGCTGCAGATGCCGGCGCGACCGGCGCCCTCGGCGGCCGTGGCGCCGAGGTCGGTCGGGTCAGCGGCATGAATGGCGCGGGAATCGGCATCTCCGTGCCGGCGCCGGCGCGGATCGTCCGCGTCTCGATACTCGGGGTGATCATGCGCGCATAGGGCGCCTGCGCGCGCTGATGGGTGAACGGCAAGGCCGCGAGGGCGCGCCATTGCTTGAAGGCCGAGAGACCGAGCAACAGAATCCGGGGTAGCAGGCCATAGGTGAAGACGGCCAGTACCAGGAACCAACGCCAGGAGCGCAGATGATCGGCGTTGAACTGAGCGAGCGAGTCCTTGAGGCTGATCCGGGTGCCGGCGATCTCTTGCAGCGTCGGCACCCCAACGCCCTCGCCGAACAACCAACTCCAGGGTAACGCGATCACGCGCACCACGCCTTGGATGGTCTCGGCACTGACGTTCATCGCCGAGCCCCAGCCGAAGCCGAGGTCAACGAACCAGATCAGCGCCATGCTCATCAGGATGGCGCCGATATTGAAGCCAATGCCGAAGACCTGCGCCGGCACCAGGACCGGGAGATAGCTCGCCGGCCCGTAGAGCGCATAGTTGGCCTGCACCAGCCCCTGCCTGGCCCTGGTTCGCTCGCGCAATTCGGGCGCGACATGCGTCAGGCGCTGTTTCTGTATCCAGCGCGCGGCGCGCGAGAACAGGGGTCTCAGCAGTTGCCCGATCAGTGAGAGATCCTGGGTGGCGCCCTTGACCAGCCGCGAACGGCGGCCGTACCAGAGTCCGATCGTGGAGCCGACCAGGATCAGCTGCAGCAGCACCAGCCAGAACAGGTACCAGGAGACATTGACCGGATAATCGCCTTCATAGTGCAGCAGGGTCGAGGCGACGCCGATCCCAGCAAGAAAGCCGAGCACCCCCATCGCAGTCGCCACCAGCCGTTGAGCCCGCGCGAAGGCCTGGCCGGGCAGCAACTCGGCAACGGCCGGATCTTCTTGCTCACGGCGCAGCTCCAGCCACCGGCGCAGCGCGCGATTGCGATGCTTGGTGGTGTGGGCGTCGTCCTCGCCGACGATCGGCGCGATCTGGTCTTTGTAGAGCTGGCGATCACGGTCGGCCAGGTGCTTGCGCTGTGTCGGTTGTTCATGCAGCAGGCGCTCGTCTTCATCGACGTAATAGTCGAAGTCGATCAGGTCTGGCACGCGCCAGCGCAGCGCGCGGGCCTTGCGATTGCGAGCGCCTTGGAAGAGTGACGCGAGACGCCGAAGAGAGGATTCCATGGATTGTTAAAGGAGCTAGGAGTGCGACTGACTGATGGAAATACCTGCCCGGATGGCTCAACGACAGGGATCGTTGGTCGTTCGCCGACCGCCGATGCCTGCACAAGTCCTCGCAAGGTATACCGCGTATGGTCCGGGGATCAAGCGCGCAGCGCCAAGCTTGACGCAAGGCAAGCGCGCACGGCGAATCGGTATTGGCACTGGTGCATGAGAAAAATCGGCTGCTATACTGTCAGGCATGATTGACATAAGCCTGAGTTGACACCTTGACCACCGATCTACCCTCAGCTGGGACCGGCACCGTGCATGCAGGGCGCAAGCCCCACGCCGTGATTATTGGCAGCGGCTTTGGCGGACTCGCCGCCGCGATTCGCCTCGGTGACCGCGGTTACCAGGTGACCGTCGTCGAGAAACTGGACGCGCCGGGCGGTCGTGCCTATGTGCACAAGATCGATGGCTTCACCTTCGACGCCGGCCCGACCATCATCACCGCGCCCTTCCTGCTCGACGAGCTGTGGGAGATGTGCGGCCGCCGCTTCAGGGACGAGATCGATCTGCAGCCGATGGACCCCTTCTACCGCATCCGCTTCGATGACGGGGCGATCTTCGACACCAATGGCGATGCCGAAGCGATGCGCGCTCAGGTGGAGCGCTTCGCCCCCGACGATGTCGCCGGCTACGAGCGGTTCATAAAAGCCAGCGAGGAGATCTTCCAAGTCGGCTTCGTCGAACTCGGTCATGTGCCGTTCACGCACTGGCAAGACATGGCGCGCATCGTACCGAAGATGGTCAAGTTGCGCAGCTATCGCAGCGTTTATGCGATGGTCTCGCAGTATGTCAAGGACGAGCGGCTGCGCGTCGCGCTCTCGTTCCATCCGCTGTTGATCGGTGGCAACCCGTTCACGGTCACCTCCATCTACACGCTGATCTCCTACCTCGAGCGGCATTGGGGCGTGCATTCGGCGATCGGCGGCACCGGTGCCATCGTCAACGGCCTGGTCGATCTCATCAACGGCCAGGGCGGCGCGCTGCGCCTGAACGCCGAAGTGACCGAGATCACCGTCGATCAAGGCAAGGCGACCGGCGTCAAGCTCAAGAATGGCGAGCACATCAGCGCCGACATCGTCGTCTCCAACGCCGATGTCGCCTGGACCTACAAGCATCTGCTGCCGGGCGTGGAGCGCAAGCACTGGACCGATGCCAAGCTCGACAAGGCGCGTTACTCGAACGGGCTGTTCGTCTGGTACTTCGGCACCAAGCGTCGCTACGAGGATGTCAAGCATCACAGCATCCTGCTCGGGCCGCGCTATAAAGCGTTGCTGCAAGATATCTTCGATCGCAAGGTGCTCGCCGACGACTTCAGCCTGTACCTGCACCGCCCGACGGCGACCGATCC
>PWTO01000047.1 GCA_003562815.1 Chromatiaceae bacterium
CTGCGGCATCTGCGATCAACCCCTCCGGCCTGGCGCGGCGCCTGGTTCAGGATGGGTTGCTCTCGGAACAACGGGCGCAAACAGCGCAGCGTGAAGCCGCAGGCCGGCAACAAGCCTTCGTGCAATATCTAGTCGAGCAGAAGCTGCTCGACAGCCACAGCATCGCGGTGGCGGCCTCCGAGGAATTCGGGGCGCCGCTGCTCGATCTCGCCGCAGTTGATCCGTCGATGATCCCGATGGACCTGATCGATACGCGTCTGGTGCAAAAGCATCGCGTGCTGCCGCTGTTGCGCCGGGGCAATCGTCTGTTCGTCGCGGTGTCGGATCCGACCAACGACCAGGCCTTGGATGAGATCCGTTTCAATACCGGCTTGAGCCTGAGCACCGTCTTGGTCGAGGACGACAAACTCGCCAGCGCCATCCATCAGGTGCTGCAAGCACAAGACACGACTCTCTCCGATCTCATCGATGCGGACCTGGGCAAGGCCGATGGCGTCAAGGACGCTGGCGCCGAGTCGATTGACGCGGACCCGAACGTCGACGATGCGCCGGTCGTGCGCTACGTCAACAAGATCCTGCGCGATGCGATCGATGCCGCCGCCTCCGATGTTCACTTCGAGCCCTACGAGCGCTCTTTCCGCATCCGTTTTCGCCAAGACGGCGTGCTGCACGAGATCGCTCATCCCCCGCTGAGCATCGCCTCGCGGTTGATCGCGCGGCTCAAGGTCATGTCGCGCATGAATATCGCCGAGCGGCGCGTGCCTCAGGATGGCCGGCTCAAGCTCAAGCTCGGCGATGCGCATGATGTCGATTTTCGCGTCAACACCTTGCCGACGCTCTATGGCGAAAAGGTCGTGCTGCGTATTCTCGACTCGGCGGGCGGCAACGTTGGCATCGACAAGCTCGGCATGGACCCCGAGCAGCAGGCGCTCTTTCAACGGGCGATTACCCGCCCCTATGGCATGATCCTGGTCACTGGCCCCACCGGCTCGGGCAAGACCGTCACGCTCTACTCGGCGCTGAACCTCCTGAATCGGACCGCCGTGAACATCTCCACCGTCGAAGACCCGGTCGAGATCCAGGTGCCCGGCATCAACCAGGTCAGTATGAACGCCAAAACCGGGCTGACCTTCGCCACCGCGCTGCGGGCATTCCTGCGCCAGGACCCGGACATCATCATGGTCGGCGAGATCCGTGATCAGGAAACCGCCGAGATCGCGGTCAAGGCGGCTCAGACCGGCCATCTCGTGCTCTCGACGCTGCACACCAACGATGCGCCGCAATCGCTGACGCGACTGGCGAACATGGGTGTGGCCCCGTTCAATATCGCCTCGTCGGTGCTGATGATCATGGCGCAACGCCTGGCACGTCGGCTCTGCCTGCAGTGCCGCACCGTCGAAACGCTGCCGCGCGACGCGCTGCTCGAGGAGGGCTTCAGCGCGCAAGAGATCGACGCAGGACTGACGCTCTACAAGGCGGTCGGCTGCGCGCATTGCACCGAGGGCTACAAGGGGCGCATCGGTCTCTTCCAGGTGGTTGAGGTCTCGGAGGCGATGGGACGCACCATCATGGAAGGCGGCCATTCCCTCGACCTCGCCCACCAAGCCGCGCAAGAGGGGTATCTTGATCTACGTCAGTCCGGCTTGCGCAAGGTCAAGGAGGGCCTCACCAGTCTGCTCGAACTCAACCGCGTGACCCGGGATTGAGCCCGATGGTCGCGGCAGCCGCAACCAAACAACGCACGGAAAAGACCTCGATCTTCCTCTGGGAAGGGGTCGATCGACGCGGCGCGTGTGTGAAGGGCGACCTGCGCGCGTCGAGTCGCGCGCTGGCCCGCGCCGAGCTTCGCCGCCAGGGCATCAATCCGCGCAAGGTGCGCAAAAAACCGCAACCGCTGTTCGGCGGCGGCAAGCAGAAGATCACTGCCGCCGATATCAGCCTCTTCAGCCGCCAGCTTGCGACCATGATGGCCGCTGGCGTGCCGCTGGTGCAGTCGTTCGAAATCGTCGGCCACGGGCACGACAAGCCCTCGATGCAGGCGCTGGTGCTCACGATCAAGAGCGAGATCGAGCGCGGCACCAGCATGGCGGCGGCGCTGCGCCAACCCCCGGCCTATTTCGACGCACTGGTGTGCAATCTGGTCGCGGCCGGCGAGCAGGCTGGCGTCCTCGACATCCTGCTCGACAAGATTGCGAGCTACAAGGAGAAGACCGAGTCGATCAAGGGCAAGATCAAGAAGGCGATGTTTTATCCAGCGGCGGTGATCCTGGTCGCGCTCATTGTCACTGTGGTCATCATGCTGTTCGTGATTCCGCAGTTCAAAGCGCTGTTCGCGAGCTTCGGCGCCGACCTGCCCGCATTCACACTGTTGGTGATCGCACTCTCTGACGTCATGCGCGATTTCTGGCTGCTGATGGCCTTCGGGGTTGCGGCGCTGGTCTATGCCATCCGCGCCGCCTTCAAGCGTTCGCAGGCCTTTCGCAACGCCGTCGATCGCACCGCGCTGCGCCTGCCGGCGATCGGCCCGATCCTGCATCAAGCGGCCGTCGCCCGCTTCGCACGCACCCTATCGACCCTGTTTGCCGCTGGCGTGCCCCTGGTGGACGCGCTCGAGTCGGTCTCGGGCGCGACCGGCAGCGTGGTCTATGCCGACGCGGTCATTAAGATGCGCGAAGAGATTGCCACCGGCCAGAGCCTTCAACTGGCCATGCGCCAGCGCCACCTCTTCCCGCACATGGTGGTTCAGATGGCCGCGATCGGCGAAGAGTCCGGTGCCCTCGATGCCATGCTCGGCAAGGTCGCCGATACCTACGAAGAGCGCGTCGATAATGCGGTCGATGCCTTGAGCAGCCTGCTCGAGCCGCTGATCATGATCGTCATCGGCGGCCTCGTCGGTAGCCTGGTGGTTGCGATGTACCTGCCCATCTTCAAACTGGCCGCCGTGATCTAGGCCCAGGATCAGGCAATGCCGAGCGACCTCATCCGCCTCTTCGAGCAGGTGCCGATTCTGCTCACCCTGAGCGCCGCGCTCGTTGGTCTGCTCGTGGGCAGTTTTCTCAATGTGCTGATCCTGCGTCTACCGCGCATGATGGAGCGGGAGTGGCACCAGGAGTGCCTGGAATTTCTCGCCCCCGAAGCGTCAACCGAGGCGTCAACCGAGGCTGAGAGAGACGCGCCATCCGACGAGCCTCAGCAGACGCCATCCTCCCGTGAGGCATCGCCCCAGGAGCCGCACCTGGGCTTAGCCCGGCCCGGCTCGCAGTGCAGATCCTGCGGCGCGGCGATCCAGCCCTGGGACAATCTCCCGATCCTGAGCTGGCTGCTGTTGCGCGGTCGCTGCCGCACCTGCAAAGCCAGGATCTCGCTGCGCTATCCGCTGATCGAGTTGCTCACGGCGGTCTTGTCGGTGGTGGTGATCTGGCGACTCGGCCCAACCGGCGCCGCGCTGGCGGCGTTGTTCCTGACCTGGGGGCTCATCGCGCTGGCGATGATCGACCTCGACACCCAGTTGCTACCCGACAGCCTGACGCTGCCGCTGCTCTGGCTGGGCCTCTTACTCAGCCTCGCCGGCACCTTCACAGATCCCGCGTCGGCTATCCTCGGCGCCGCCAGCGGTTACCTGCTGCTCTGGCTGGTGTTCCACGCCTTTCGCCTCGCCACCGGCAAGGAGGGCATGGGGCAGGGGGATTTCAAACTGCTCGCGCTCTTCGGGGCCTGGCTCGGCTGGCAGGCCGTGCCGCAGGTCATCCTGCTCTCGTCGCTACCCGGTGCCCTGGTCGGGCTCGCGCTCATCGCTAGCGGTCGCGCGCGCGTCGGAGAGCCCATCCCCTATGGCCCCTTCCTGGCCCTGGCCGGCTGGATCAGCCTGCTCTGGGGCGAGGCCATCACGGGCGCTTATCTACAGTGGGCAGGTCTGCTTTGAGCCGGCTCCTGGGTTGGCCGCGCTCCGCGCTCGCATCGCCCCCATGACCTATCGTGTCGCACTCACGGGCGGGATCGGCAGCGGCAAGAGCACCGTTGCCGAGCGCTTTGCCGCCCTTGGCGTCGCAGTCAGCGATGCCGATGCCATCGCGCATCAATTCACCGCCGCAGACGGCGAGGCCTTACCGGCGATCGCTGCGGCCTTCGGCACCGAGATGATCGATGCCAACGGCGCGCTGGATCGCGCCCGGCTGCGCCGCCGAGTCTTCGCCGACCCCGCCGCGCGGCGCCAGCTAGAGGGCATCCTGCATCCACTGATCCGCGCCCGCATGTTCGAGGAGACCGAGGCGATTTCCGCACCTTACGCGCTGCTGGCGATCCCGTTGTTGTTCGAGACCGGCCAACAGGCGCTGGTCGATCGGGTGCTCGTGGTCGATGTCCCCGAGGCCGTGCAGATTGCCCGTGTGCAGAGCCGCAGCGGCCTCGATCCCACCGAGATCAAGCGCATCGTCGCCAGTCAAATCAACCGCGCCGAACGCTTGGCCGCCGCCGACGATGTCATCGACAATCGCGCCGAAGCCAGCAGGCTCGCGCCGCGCGTTGCGCACCTGCACCGCGCGTATCTGAGGCGCGCGTGCCAGCAGAACGACTGATTAGCCTGCACGCTCAGCGGCGGCGTCTCCTCTCAATGAGAATGGCGAGAACCTGGATGCATGACCGGGAATCGCTTGCATGCAGTGGTAAACGCTCGTTAAGCTCAATGCCGTGGCCATTGACGGCCCAGTCTCAATGCTTGATTCAGCAATCTCCGCCAACCTGGTGGAATCATTCACTCTGGAGGATTGTCGCGCTATGAAAAAACATTACAAATTATCTAGTTACGCGGGTGTTCTTACAACCAGCTTAATGCTTGTGCTGGTCTCGCAATCGGCCTCAGCCGTCGAATGCAGGGGCATGGAAAAGCTCGATTGCGAACGCGAGGATGCCTGTACCTGGGTCGATAGCTATACGCGCAGGGATGGCGTTCAGGTCAGAGGCCATTGTCGGAGCGGTCGCCGTTCTTCGGGTTCCAGTCGCTCGCCCGCGACCGGAACCTCGACCGGAGCTGGCGCCGGAGTCGGGGCTGGGGCTGGGGCTGGGGCTGGCGATGGAACGAGAACCGGAGCAGGCGCTGGAGCTGGAGCTGGAGCTGGAGCCGGAGCAGGCGCTAGAACCGGAACAGGCGCCAGCGCGACGGGAACGAGTTCAACGGGAACCGGTGCGACAGCAACCGAAGGCGGCTCAAACTAAGCTAGACGAGCCGCTTGCCGAGCACGAAGACTCCACGACACCGACCGCGACCGGGTGCAGGCGGCCGGTCGATTCGTGTCAGGCTCGACCAGCGGCTCGCTGTGACCTACTGATCGATGGCGTCCTCGTCCCAGAACAGATCGAAGTCTTCGTCGGCGGGCGGACTGCCATCGTGCACCAGATTGCGGCGCCGCTGTAGATAGGCATCGCGCACGAAGACGTAGCGGTCGAGCGCGGCCGCATCCATGAGATCCCCACTCTCGAGCAGCCCAGCACGGGTATCGACCGCGCGCAACGCCACCAACCCCCAATACACCTGATCCTCGTTCAGATTGAAGAGCGGGTCGATGAAGATATCGCCGGCGAAACCAATGGTATCGCGCACCGAGCTTGGGCCCAGAATCGGCATCACGAAGTACGGGCCATCGCCGATGCCCCAATAACCGAGCGTCTGGCCGAAGTCTTCCTTATAGTTCGGAAGGCCGATGTTGGAGGCCACATCGATGAAGCCAAGCAGCCCCACGGTGGTATTGACCGCCAAGCGCCCGACATCGGTCCCAGCCCGCGTGAGCTTGAACTGCAGGGCGTTGTTCACCGCTGAGGTGAGATCGGCGAGATTGTTGAAAAAATTGCTGATGCCTTGATCGACCGGCTTGGGCGTGATGGCCCGATAGCCTCGCGCCGCAGGCTTGAAGAAGGCGTTGTCGAAGTCCGTGTTGAACTGGAACATCGCCCGGTTATAGGCCTGCCAAGGATCGCGCGGATCGCGTTGCTCCTTGGGAATCGAGCCGCATCCGGCTGCCAACGCGAGCGTTACAAGCAGTAAGGGAAGGATGCGCCATTGCGCCTTGTGCATAGACTGAAAACTCCCGCCTCATGAGGATGCGCCGCCGTTGTCCCCGGCGATGGTAGCACAGCGCCTTGGCCAAGCTTGCGTTTGGCTTTTACAGGCAAGGCTCTTATGCTGCCGGCATGGAACACCTAGACCCACCCTCAGCGCCTGAAGGCATCGCCTCGCGCTTCCGCGGCTTCTTGCCGGTGGTCGTCGATGTCGAGACCGCAGGCTTTGATCCGCAGCGCCACGCCTTGCTCGAAATCGCTGCCGTGATCATCCGCATGGATGCCGACGGCTGGCTGACGCCGGGCGCCACTCATGCTTGCCATGTGCTGCCGTTTCTCGGCTCGGAACTCGATCAGAGCGCCCTGGCGTTCAATAAGATTGACCCGGATCATCCCTTCCGGGATGCGATGGCCGAACATCAGGCGCTGCCGAAGATCCTCGATCCGATCCGCAAGGCCGTGGCCTCGCAGGGCTGCAATCGGGCGATCTTGGTCGGCCACAACGCGCACTTCGATCTCAGCTTCGTCAAGGCGGCGGTGGAGCGCAACGACTACAAGCGCAATCCTTTCCACGCCTTCAGCGTCTTCGATACGGTCTCGCTCGCAGGCCTGGCCTACGGGCAGACGGTGCTGGCGAAGGCGGCGCGGCTCGCGGGGCTTGGCTGGGACAGTGCCGCCGCCCATTCGGCGATCTATGACGCCGAGCAGACGGCGCGGCTGTTTTGCACCATCGTCAATCGTTGGCGCTCAGCAACCTTTTGAATGGGCCATCGGGCAACGGCCTTCAAGCCCGAGCGCGGGCCGCGCCGAACTCAGGCCGCGCCCTCACCGCTCGCCGGCTCCTGTTTCGCTGCCGCCGCTTCCATCATGCTCTTTAGCTCGCCGCTCGCCGCCAGCTCGAGCGTGATATCGCAGCCACCGACCAGCTCGCCGTCGATGTAGATCTGCGGGAAGGTCGGCCAGTCGGCGTAGCGCGGCAGGTTCTCGAAGATCTCCGGGTCCTGGAGCACATTCACATAAGCGAACGAGACCCCGGTATCGCTAAGCGCCTGCGCGGCACGCATCGAGAAACCGCACTGCGGCATCTGCGGCGTCCCTTTCATATAGATGACGACGGGGTGGCCGTTGACCTGTTGGCCGATACGCTCGATGACAGCATCCATCGCAATACCTCGTGGAAGACTGGGTGATTGGTCAGGCCAAGGTCGGGATAGCGGCTGGGCTTATCAAGGCATGGCGGCTCGCGCC
>PWTO01000076.1 GCA_003562815.1 Chromatiaceae bacterium
GGCATCCTCGCCGACATCGACGAGGGCAAGCTCAATCTCGACCTCTACCAGGCCAAGCTGGCGAAGAAGCACCGCGACGAGACCGAGAAGACGCTCAAGCAGCTCGTGCGCGAGACCTACAAATGGCTGCTCGGCCCGGTCGAGGAGTTCATCAAGGGCCGCCCGCAACTGAGCTGGGATGCGGTGACCCTCTCCACCAATGCCCCCAACCTGATCGCCGAGATCGACAACCGGCTCAAGGACGAAGACTGGCTGGTCACCGAATGGAGTCCGATCCATCTCAAGCGCCTGCTCGAGACCTGGTACTTCAAGGGCGGCCTCACCGAGATCAGCGCGCTCAAGGTCTACCACGACTGCTGCCACTACCTCTATCTGCCGCGCCTGATCAACGCCGAGGTGTTCAAGGACGCCATCGCCAAAGGTTTCAGCAGCGACGATTACTTCGGCTTCGCCGCCGGCAAGGAGGGCGAGCGCTATCTCGGTTTCATGCTGAGGCAGAAGGGGGTTGTCGATCTGGATGAGGCCTCCCTGCTGATTCAGCGCGAAGCGGCAGTGAGCTACCGCGAGCGACTGGTGCAGGCGAAGAACACAGGCACGGGAGGGTCCGATGGCGGCGGCACGGGCGGCACCGATGGCGTTGGGGAAACGGGCGCCGGCGGAATCGGTGCCGGCGGTCGCGGCAGCATCGGTGCCGGCGGTGCGACTGGTGCAGTGAGCACCACGGGCGGCGGTGAAGGCGACAGCAATCCGGGTCAGGGCACCCCGGCCAAGACCCAGTTCTATGGCAGCATCGAGATCGACCCGGTCAAGGCGAAGCTGGATTTCACCCAGATCGTCGATGAGATCGTCGAGCAGTTCACCGCACGAGTGGGCGTTGAGGTCACCCTCTCGATCGACATCCATGCCAAGAGCCCGTCAGGGTTCGATGAGACCCTGCAGCGCACGATCAAGGAGAACTGCAGCGTGCTGAAGTTTGGCTCGGCGGAGTTCGAGGAAGCAGACTAAGAGGCGGCCCATTGCTGCCGCGCGCTCGGTTCACACTGATTCTGCGCCTGATGCGCTTAATCGCCACTGGTGCGGTAGCCGACCGGGCAGCTGCCGACCTTTGAGATTGGCATCTTATCGTCGCTCAATGCTGCTGGTGCATCGGCATCGCACTCGGCTCGATGCGCTTGACCGGTAGAGTCAGCGTCTGTTCGTCGCCGTCGTCGAAGCCGAGTGTGAGTTCGACCTGATCGCCTGCGGCGAGCGTCTCGGTGAGACCAATCAGCATCAGATGCAGGCCACCCGGCGCGAGCGTCACGGTCTCGCCAGCGGGCAGGTCGATCTGCTCGAGCTGGCGCATTTGCATCATGCCATTCTCTAGGCGATGGGTGTGCAGTTCGACCACCTCGGCCGTATCGCTTTCAGCGGCGAGCAGGGCGCGAGCCTCGCTGCCGTGGTTGGTGATCGTCATGAAGGCCGCGCTGTTCGGCTGCCCAGGGGGGACTGCACGCACATAGGCGTCTTGCACCTCGATGGTCTCGGCAAGCGCGGTTGCTTGTAGGCCGACGATCAGAGCAACGGTTGGTATCAGGGCAAAAACAGCGCGTTTGTTCGCTCGCATCGATTGGTCTCCTAGCGTGGTGAAAAGGTGATGAGTGTGTGCTGCATGGACTGCTCCAACAGCCTGAGTCTAAGGCATTTCGGGTGCAAGCAACTGGATCAGCCGATGCGCCTTGTCGAAGGTCTCGCGATATTCCTGCTCCGGGTCGGAGTCGACCACCAGGCCACCGCCGGCCCAGAAACGCACCTGTCCTGCGCTGTGGACAATGGTGCGGATGGCAATGTTGGTGTCCATGGCGCCGTCGAAGCCGAGATAACCGATCGCGCCGCAGTAGACGCCGCGCCGGTGTGGCTCGAGTTCCTCGATGATCTCCATCGCGCGGATCTTCGGCGCGCCGGTGATCGAGCCGCCTGGGAAGCAGGCGCGCAGTAGCGACGTGGCGTCCTCGCCGTCGCGCAGCTCGCCGCGCACGGTGCTGACCAAATGATGCACCGAGGCATAGGTTTCGGTCGCGAACAGGCCCGGCACCTGGATGCTACCCGGTCGGCAGACGCGCCCCAGATCGTTGCGCAGCAAATCGACGATCATCAGATTCTCGGCGCGATCCTTCTCGCTTTGGCTCAGCGCCTGGCGCAGCGCGGCATCCTCGGTGGCGTTTGCACCGCGCGGGCGGGTGCCTTTGATGGGCTGGGTCTCGACCTGGCCGTGGCGCAGCGACAGGAAGCGCTCTGGCGATGAACTCAAGACCTCGCCAAAGGGCGTCTTGAGATAGGCCGAGAAGGGCGCTGGATTCGATTCACGCAAGCGGCAATAAGCGGCCCAGGGGTCGCCTTCGGCTGGGGCCGCGAAACGCTGGGCGAGATTGACCTGGTAGCAATCGCCGGCGCGGATATAGGCCTGGACGCGCTCGAAGGCGGCGGCGTAAGCGGCGTCTGAGAGATTGGAGCGCAGTGGGGCTATCGCGCGCAGTGGATCGGTGGCTGGCAGAGCGGCGGTCTTATCCGCCGCGAAGCGTGGCGACGCAGCGGAAAACTGTTCCACCAGTCGCGGCCAGCGCGCACAGGTTCTCGTATCCCGTTCGGCACCGACCAGCCAGCTGCGCTGTTCGGCATGGTCGACGATCAGAGCCCAGTCGAAAATGCCGATCGCCATCTCGGGCAGTCCCTCGGCATCCTTGGCCAAGGTTGGCAGACGCTCGATGCGACGCGCGAGATCGTAACCGAACCAACCGACCGCGCCGCCGGTGAAGGGCAGACCGGCAGGCGGCGGTTCGCCGCGCTCGCCGAGTGCCTCGCGCAGGAGTGCGAACGGGTCATCGCCCGAGTGACGGGCTCCGCGCGCATCGCGGATCTCGGTGATCGCGCCGCGCGTGACCAGGGTCGCGCTTGGGTTGGCGACGAGGATGTCCCAGCGGCCTCTTGAACAGCCGGGCCGCGCGCTGTCGAGCAGC
Source organism: Chromatiaceae bacterium (assembly GCA_003562815.1). GTDB lineage: Bacteria > Pseudomonadota > Gammaproteobacteria > Chromatiales > Chromatiaceae > Lamprobacter. The sequence goes on from PWTO01000076.1 coordinate 2,997, forward strand.
ATCGCCCAAGGGCGCCCGTTGAAGGGCGCGAACAGGGCGTTGCTGTCAGGTCGATAGGGAAGCTCGGTGAGCCGAGCCATGGCAGCTCTAGGTCAATGCTAAGGCCGCGACGCGACCGCTATGGGCAACCGCCCGAGGCCGATGGGGTCGGCCAGGGGCGATTGCAGGTCCAGATGGCGAGCCGTGACGATCGGCCGGCGCTCAGTCCTCGCCCGCGCGCTGATAGGCGTCGGCGAGTTGCTTTTGCACGTTCGCCGGCACCGGGGCGTAGTGGCTCAGCTCGATGCTGTAAGTGCCCTCGCCGCCGGTGATCGACTTCAGCCGCGATTCATAGCCTTCAAGCTCGGCCAGTGGTGCCTCGCCATCGATCAGGATGCGGTTACGGCTCTTGGCCTCGCTGCCATTGATGCGCCCGCGCCGCCCGGACAGATCGCCGGCGAGATCGCCCATGTTGCTGTCCGGCGCGGTGATGCGGATCTTGACGATCGGCTCCAGAATCACCGGCTTGGCCTTGAGCACGGCCTCGATGAAGGCCTTCTTGCCGGCAGTGGCGAAGGCGATGTCCTTGGAGTCGACCGGATGCGATTTGCCGTCATAGACGGCGACGCGCACATCGTCCATCGGGTAGCCGGCAACGGCGCCTTCCTCAAGCACCTGGCGCACGCCTTTTTCGATCGACGGGATGAACTGGTTCGGGATGCAGCCGCCGACGGTCTCGTCGGCGAATTCAAAGCCGCTGCCTTGCTCGCGCGGCTCGATGCGCAGATAGACCTCGCCGAACTGGCCGGCGCCGCCGGTCTGCTTCTTGTGCCGGTGATGGCCCTCGGCCTTGGCGCTGATGGTCTCGCGGTAGGGGATGCTCGGCGGGCGGGTCTCGACATCGACGTGGAACTGCTCCGAGAGCCGGCGCAGCAACACCTTGAGATGCACCTCGCCAAGGCCGCGCATCACCGTCTCGTTGGCGGCGGCGTTGTGCTCGATGTGGAAGCAGGGGTCTTCGGATTCGAGCTTGTGCAGCGCATCGTTGAGCTTCTGCTCGTCGCCGCGCTTGGTCACCGTGATGGCGAGACCGAACAGCGGCAGCGGGCATTCGATGCTGCGCAGATGGAAGTGATCTTCCTCGTGCGAGTCGTGCAGCACGGCGTCGAAGTGGATATCGTCGATGCGCGAGACGGCGAGGATGTCGCCCGGCACGCCCTCGTCGGCCTCGATCAGCTCCTTGCCGTGCACCCGATACAGATGGGTGACCTTGAACGGCTTGCGCGCATCGCCGATCAGCAGCTGGCTATTCGGCGTGATGCGGCCCTGATGCATGCGGAAGATGCCGATCTTGCCGCGAAAGGGGTCGTTGACGATCTTGAACACATGCGCGATCGCATGCTTGTTCGGATCGGGCTCGACGCTGACCGGCTTCAGGTTCGCGCCTTCGCCCTTCATGAACGGCGGCGGGTTGCCCTCGGCCGGGTTCGGCATCAGCCGCACCAGGATTTCCATCAGCTCGGGGATGCCGGCACCGGTCTCGGCGGAGCAGAAGCAGATCGGCACCAGATGGGATTCGCGCAGGGCCTCTTCGAAGGGATCGTGCAACTGTTCGGGCTTGAGTTCCGAGCCTTGTTCCAGGTAGACCTCCATCAGCGCCTCATCGACCTCGACCACCTGATCGATGATCTGACCGTGGGCCTCCTCGACCGAGGAGAAGTCGGTGCTGTCGCCGGCGGGGTTGAAGAAGCAATCGATGACGCGCTGACCGCCCTCGGCCGGCAGATTGATCGGCAGGCATTCGGCGCCGAAGGTCTCGCGTAGCTGCGCGGTGAGGCTGGCTAGATCGACACCGGCGCCATCGATATGGTTGACGATGATGATCCGGCACAGGTTGCGGTTGTCGGCCGCCTTCCAGGCGCGCTGGGTCAGCGGCTCGATGCCGTTCTCGGCATTGACCACGATGGCGGCGGTCTCGACGGCATTCAGCACCGAGAGGGTGCGGCCGAGGAAATCCGGGTAGCCGGGGGTGTCGAGCAGATTGATGTGCTTGCCGTGGGCACTGAAGCCGGTGATGCCGACATCGAGCGAGTGCTGTAGCTCTTTCTCCATGTCGTCGTAGTCGCACACCGTGGTGCCCTTGGTCACACTGCCGGGCTCGGCGATGGCGCCGGCGCTCGCGAGCAGTGCTTCGACGAGGGTGGTCTTGCCGGAACCGGCGTGGCCGACGAGGGCAATGTTACGGACGTCCTCGGCGTGATAGTCAGACATGCGGGAACCCTTTTCGCGCTTGAGTAATGGGCAGGGCCGGCGCTGCGGCGACGACCGAGATCAGCGGCCGAAGTATAGCGTAACCCGGCGGTCATTTAAGGCGGTTGTTGGCCCCGGCGGCGCTCGGGCGGCACGATGCGTGCTTTGCGCGTGCGATGGATCAATCCAGCCCGTACCATGCGCGCACACCGCGTGGATGTTTGGCGCCGCCCGCTACAGGAGAAGGTTCGAAGATGTTCGATATCGTCTGGATCGCGTTGGCCTTTGCGCTGGGGCTTGGCGCGCGCCACATCGGTTTGCCGCCGTTGGTCGGTTATCTGGTGGGCGGGTTCGTGCTGCACGCCTTTGGTGCGCACGAGGACGCCTTGATCAAGGAACTCTCCGAGATCGGCATTACGCTGCTGCTGTTTACCATCGGCCTGAAGCTGAAGCTCAAGAGTTTGGCGCAGCCGCATGTCTGGGGCACCGCGCTGCTGCACCTGTTCGGGATGCAGGCCCTAGTGGTGCCCTTGCTGCTTGCGCTCGCTGACCTCGGGCTGCCGCTGCTGGTGGGGATCGATGTCGGTAGCGCGGTGCTGTTGGCCTTCGCGCTGAGCTTCTCGAGCACGGTGTTCGCGGTCAAGGTGCTGGAGGAGAAGGGCGAGATAGGCTCGCTCTATGGCACCGTTGCCATCGGTATCCTGATCATCCAGGATCTTGCGGCGGTGTTCTTCCTGGCCTTTTCGGCGGGCAAGATCCCGACCTTTTGGGCACCGCTGTTGCTGCTCTTGTGGCCGGCGCGGCGGCTGTTGCACTGGCTGTTGAGCCATGCCGGGCACGGCGAACTGCTGTTGTTGCTCGGACTGACCTTGGCGCTCGGCACCTCGCAGCTGTTCGAGCTGGTGCAGATGAAAGGGAATCTCGGGGCGATTCTGATCGGCGTGCTGGTCGCCAACCATCCCAAGGCGAGTGAGTTGGCGAAATCGCTGCTCGATCTCAAAGACCTGTTCTTGGTCGGCTTCTTTCTCAGTATCGGGCTGCAGGGGGCGCCGAGTCCGGGCATGATGCTGTTCGCGCTTGGCCTGCTGCTGGTGCTGCCGTACAAGTGGCTGCTCTTCCAGCAGCTGATGCTGTGGTTCGGGCTGCGTGGGCGGACCGCCTTTCTTAGCGGGCTGACCTTGGCCAATTACAGCGAGTTTGGTCTTATCGTGGCTGCGGTCGGGGTCGAGAATGGCTGGCTCCAAGCGCACTGGCTCGCGGTGATGGCACTGGTGTTGGCGTGTTCGTTCATCGCCGCCTCGCCGGCGGTGAGTCGCTCGCATGTCTGGTATGAGACGATGAGCTATTGGCTGCGTCGACTTGAGCGCAGAGGGCGCTTGCCGGAAGAAGCCGAGATCGATCCCGGGGATGCCAACGCCATGGTGGTCGGGATGGGGCGGATCGGCTGCGGGGCTTATGACGAGCTTGCCCATGAGCGCGGGCTGCGGCCGGTGGGGATCGATGCCGATCCGGACACCATTGCGCGCCATCAGCAGCAGGGGCGTTATGTGGTGCAGGGGAGCGCGACCGACGCCGATTTCTGGCATCGGCTGCATCTCGACGACGGTCACATACGCCTGGTACTACTGGCGATGCCGCGGGTGTCGGAGAATCTGTTCGCGGTCGAGCATCTGCTCAAGGAGGGCTTTACCGGCACCATCGGCGCGATTGCCAAGTACGCCGATGATGAGCAGGCCTTACGCGCTGCTGGCGTCGACCTCGTCTTCAACCTCTATGCCGAGGCGGGCGCTGGTTTTGCCCAGCATATCTGTGCTGGACAACAACCGGCGGGTTCGTCGCGGTCCTGAACCCGAATAAATTCTCGTCCCATCAATAGCGGCATCAGCAGAAAGCTGGCAGCGCTCACAAAGCCCGCGAGGGTCAGCGTATCGACGATCATCTCTGTATCCAGCCTCACACCGAGGCAGTTGTTGAAGATGGTTTTAATATTACTAAATGCTTAATTACCGAACAAGCGACCAGATCAGGGTTTGGCCAGTGCGGCGCGTGCATTCTAGGCTGACAAGGCGCTTGTCGTGGTCGTCCCGTCGGTTATAGTGACGGCCACCTGTCACGACAGGCGAAAGCCACTCATCGGGCTTGTGCAGTGCCCGGCTTCTTTTAGCGAGCGCACCGCATGAACGACTCCAAGAACGCTAGCTCCTCGCTCCCTCCAAGCGCCCGCCCGCAGGGGCAGGGCGATGCCCCTGCGGCAAGCGCTGCGCTCGGTCTCTCCGGCCGCATCGCGCGCGCCTTCATCAATACGCCGGTCACGCCGATGCTGTTGATCGGGGCGCTCTGTATTGGTCTGCTCGGCCTGTTGTTCACGCCGCGCCAGGAAGATCCGAGGATCTCGGTGCCGATGATCGATGTCTTCGTCCACTATCCGGGCGCCTCGGCGGTGCAGGTCGAGAGCATGGTGACCCAGCCGCTGGAGCAGCTGATGATGGAGCTGACCGGCGTGCGTCATGTGTATTCCGCGACGCGGCGCGGTGGGGCCATCGTCACCGTGCGCTTCAAGGTCGGCGAGGACATGGGCCAGTCGGTGGTCAAGGTCCACGACACCTTGCAGGCGAACATGGACCGGATGCCGCCTGACGTGCAGCCGCCGCTGGTCAAGCCGGTCAGTATCGACGATGTGCCCATCGTCACCCTGACGCTCTGGTCCGATGAGGTCGAGGACAGCCAGCTGCGCACCTTGGCGCTGGATGTACTGCAACAGCTTGGCTCGGTGCCAGAGACCGGCAAGGGCTTTGTCGTCGGCGGGCGCGAGGATCAGATCCGCGTCGAGGTGATGATGGAGCGCCTGGCCGGCTATGGCATCACGCTCGATCGCATCGCCGAGACCATCCGCGGCGCCAATGCCGAGACGCAAACCGGCGCCACCGAGGGCGGCGGTACTGCGTATAAGGTCTATTCCGGCGCCTTCCTGCAGGATGCCGACGATATCGAGCGGCTGGTGGTCGGCAGCCAGGGGGGGCGGCCGATCTACATCCGCGACGTGGCGCGCGTGCGGCCATTGCCGCAGGAGACCGAGCAGGTCGTCACTCATCTCACCGGCCCGGCCTATGCGGGCTCACAGGCCGCGAACGGTGCGCAGGCCGTCACGCTGGCCATCGCCAAGAAGGAAGGGGCGAACGGCGTGATCGTTGCCGAGGCGTTGCTGGACAAGCTCGCCAGCCTTGAGCAGCGGATGATTCCCACCAACGTTCAGGTCGAGGTCACGCGCAACTACGGTCAGAGCGCGAACGATAAGGTCAACGAGCTGTTGCAGGCGATGTTCGAGGCGGCGCTGATCGTCTCGATCCTGTGTCTGGTCGGGCTTGGGCTGCGCGCCGCGATCGTCGTCATCTCCGTCATTCCCGTCGTCATCCTGCTGACCATCTGGTGGGCCTGGATGGTCGATTACAGTATTGACCGCGTCAGCCTGTTCGCGTTGATCTTTGCCATCGGTATCTTGGTCGATGACGCGACCGTGGTGGTCGAGAACATCTTTCGCCACTGGCTGGAGCAAGGCAAGACCAGCATCGCCGAGGCCGTCGCTGCGGTCGACGAGGTCGGCAATCCGACCATCCTCGCCACCTTCGCCATCATCGCCGCGTTGTTGCCGATGGGCTGGGTCAGCGGCCTGATGGGGCCTTACATGCGCCCGATCCCGGTGCTGGGCTCCTCGGCGATGTTCTTCTCGCTGATCGCCGCCTTCGTCTTTACGCCTTGGTTCGCCTTGCGGGTGCGCCCGCAGTTGAAGGCGTTGGAGCGCGCCGAGCGCCGCGAGCAGCAAACGCGCGCCATCGTCAGCCGCTTCTATCGGCCGCTGGTGATGCCGCTGATCGAGAGCCGGACTCTGGGCAAGGCGTTCCTGATCGGCACCATTGCCGCCACCGCGTTGGTCTGCACGCTGTTCTACTTCAAGGTCGTGCCGGTGAAGATGCTGCCGTTCGACAACAAGCCCGAGTTCAGCGTCGTCGTCAACATGCCGGAGGGCACCGCATTGCCGGAGACCGCCAATGTGGTGCGCCGGTTGGCCGAGAAGCTGCGCGAGCTGCCGGAGGTGGTGGCGATCCAGACCTATACCGGCACCGCTCAGCCGTTCAACTTCAACGGCATGGTCCGACACTATTATCTGCGCGAACAGGCCTGGGAAGGCGATCTGCTGGTGCTGCTCAAGGATAAGCATGAGCGCAAGCGCGGTAGCCATGAGATCGCGGTTGCTGCCCGTGAGCTACTCACGCCAGTGGCGCAGCGGCTCGGCGCCCGCATCGCCGTGGTCGAAATGCCGCCCGGTCCGCCGGTGCTGCAGACCGTGGTCGCCGAGATCTATGGACCGACGAGTGAGATCCGGCGCCAGGTCGCGCAGGAGATGACGGCGATGTTCAAGCAGGCCGAGGGCGTGGTCGATGTCGATCACTCTCTGATCACGCCATACGACGCCTGGCGTTTCGAGGTCGATACCGAGAAGGCGGTGCGGCGCGGGATCTCGGTTGACACCATCAACCGTAACCTGGCGATGGCCCTTGGTGCGAGCAAGGTGGGCGATGTGAAGCGGGGCACGGTGCAGGAGCCGACCTACATCGTCATCCAGGTGCCGCTCTCCTATCGCTCCGAGATTACGTCGCTGGGGAGCCTGCCGATTAGCGGGCCGGATGGCAGCATGGTGCCGCTGGCCGAGCTTGGCCGCTTTGTTCGCCAGCCAGAGGATCAGACCATCTACCATAAGGATTTGCGGCCGATGGAGTATGTGGTCGGCGAGATGGAAGGCCGCCTGGGAGCGCCGATCTACGGCATGTTCGCGGTCGAAGATCTGCTCGAGGGCTATGACCCGCCAGGGCCGGGGGAGGCGATGAGCGGGATGCCAGACGGGCTGATCGGCCCGCCGAAGACCGATGCGGTGGCCGACTTCGAGTGGAGCGGCGAGTGGACGGTGACCTACGAGACCTTCCGCGACATGGGCATCGCCTTCATGGCGGCGCTGTTGCTGATCTACGGGCTGATCGTCTGGGAGTTCCGCGATTTTGCGATCGCCGGGCTGATCATGTCGCCGATCCCGTTGACGCTGATTGGCATCATCCCCGGTCATCTGTTCATGGGCGCCGAGTTCACCGCGACCTCGATGATCGGCATGATCGCGCTCGGCGGCATCATCGTGCGCCAGTCGATCCTGATCGTCGAGTTCGTCAAGATCGAGGTCGCGCGGGGCAAGCCAGTGCGCGAGGCGGCGATCGACGGCGCCGAGATCCGCATGCGCCCGATCCTGATCACCTCGCTGACGCTGATGGCCGGCGCCTGGGCCATCATCGATGATCCGATCTTTCAGGGCATGGCGGTGAGCCTGTTGTTCGGCGCCGGGGTTGCGACCCTGATGGCGGTGATCGTGATCCCACTTGGCTGTCTCTCGCTGACGCGCCGGTTCTATCTGGTCGAGACCGAGAGCGGCGAACACATGCTCTCGACCGGCTATGCCAAGATCGAGGGCGGAGGTGGCCGCCCCGGCGGTGGCGAGGGCCGCAGCCAGGAGCGCAACGGTCTACCTCTTTGGATGATTGTCTGGTCGGTGTTGGTTGCGGTGATCTCGGCGTTGATCAATGGGGTTATTGTGCTTGTGAGGCTCGTGCAATGGCTCGTGCAATGGCTGATCGAATTGATGCAGCGGAGCGTGGATAGGGCCAGAGCCGAGCCCGAGCCGCCGGCATGGGCGACCAAGACGGTTGGAGCCGCTCGTGCTGGGACCGCGAAGACCTCGACAAAAAAGCGCACCGCCAAGAAGACGACCGCCAAAAAGCCGACCGCTCGAAAGGCAGCAGCCAAGACGGCCAAGAAGAAGACAGTCGCTAAGAAGTCTGCGCCGCGCAAGGCGGCATCGAAGCGGGCCCCGGCAGATAGATCATGAACAACCGAAACGCGCGTCGTCTCTGGGCTCTGGCGACTGGGCTCGCTCTCGCCGTGGTCGTCGTGGCGCTGGTCAAGGTCTGGCCGCTCCTGCATCCGCCGCTCGGTGAGCGCGCGCCGCTGAATCCTGACTGCGATCTGTTGCGCGAGGCTTGCCAGGTGCGTTTCGCCGACGGCGCCGAGGTTCGTCTCATGATCGAGCCACAGGGCATCCCGGCGGTGCAGCCGCTTCAATTCGAGGTCGGGCTTAGCCATCTGCCGGTGCCCGAGCAGGTCGAGATCGATTTCCACGGCGTGGAGATGAATATGGGCTTCAATCGCGTGCGCTTGCAGCGCGCTGATGCTGGTGCTGGTGCTGACGCCAGGGCCGGCGCTGAGCGCTGGCACGGGCAAGGCATGTTGCCAGTGTGCGTGCGTGCGCGCATGACCTGGGAAGCCCAGGTGCTCCTGCACTATCCAAGCGGCGTGCGGGCCGCGCCTTTCCGCTTTGTGAGCCAACGCCCCGGTTCGCGTTGAGCCGCAGCGCTAGGCACCAGCGACGCGATGCGCGCCACCGAAGCCCCACGGCGCTGCTATCATCGACGCGAATACATCCGCATGCCCGCACTCCGCCCATTCGCCGGTTCGCGGGCCTGCGTCCCAGCTTGGAGACAAACCATCATGCGTGTTCTGGTCGGCGATATCGGCGGTACCAAGACGGGGCTCGGCATCGCCGAGGTTGCAGGCGACCGCGTGACGCTGGAGCTGCACCGCCGCTATCCGAGCCGAAAGTCGGTTTCGCTCGGCGAGATTGCCACGACCTTTCTCGACGAGACGGGGTCTGGGTGCGAGGTGGCGGCCTTTGCCGTCGCCGGGCCGGTCGTCGCCGGGCGCAGCAAGACCACCAATCTGCCCTGGCAGATCGATGCCGCAGCGCTACAAAAGAGCCTGGGCTTCGAGCGCGTGGGGCTGCTCAATGATCTCGAGGCCGTCGCCTGGGGTGTGCCCGCGTTGAGCGCCAACGAGTTGGCGGTGATCCAGCGCGGAGCGCCCGATGCGGTCGGTAATGCCTGTGTGGTCGCCGCCGGCACCGGGCTGGGCGAGGCGGGCCTGTTCTGGGATGGCGCGCGTTATCGTCCATTCGCCACCGAGGGCGGACATACCGACTTCGCGCCGACCGACGATCGCGAATTCGCGCTGCTGAATTATCTGCAAAAGCGCGTCGGGCGCGTGAGTTGGGAGCGTGTGGTCTCTGGCATGGGGATCGGCACCGTCTACGAGTTCCTCGCCCAGTGGCACAAGGCGACGCATCCGCCGGCGGTGGCCGAGGCGCTGCGCAGCGATGGCGACATCGCCGCAGCGGTGGCCGAGGCCGCGCACAATGGTCATACCATCAGTCAAGAGGCACTGGAACTCTTCGCGGTGCTCTATGGACGCGAGGCCGGGAACACCGCACTCAAGCACATGGCCATGGGCGGGGTCTATCTCGGCGGCGGCATCGCGCCGAAGAATCTGGCCTTGCTGCAGGGCGCGGGCTTCATCGAGGGGTTTTTGGACAAGGGCCGGATGCGTGGCTTGATGGAGCGGATTCCGGTGCGGGTCATCCTCGATCCGCAGACGCCGCTGTATGGCGCCGCGCGTTATATGGTCGCCGAGATGGGTTGAGGCTCGACCTCGACGTTGCACGCTAGGGTTGGATACTCAAGAATGGCTTCATGGCTCAGCTCGGTGGCGATTCGGCGCTTGTCACGCTTGGCATCGCTGCTCGTGCTGCTGCCCGGGGTTGCGAGCGCGCTGAGCCTGGATGTGAAGATCCATGGGCTCGAGGGTCGGCAAGAGAGCAACGTCCGCGCGCTGCTGGGTCTGTATCAGGAGCGGGGTGAGGCGCAGATGTCGGTACCGCGCCTGCGCGTGCTCTATCGGCGGGCGCCGGAACAGATCCGTGAGGCCTTGGCCCCGTTCGGTTTATATCGGGTCGAGGTCGAGTCCACGCTCACTGAGCCCCGCACCGATGGCGGAACCTGGGTGGCCACCTTCACGATCGACCCCGGTGATCCGGTCAAGATCGCTCGGATCGATTACCGCATTACTGGCCCAGGGGCCGAGAATCCGCGTTTTCCGGAACACTTTCCGATGCAGGTCGGGGATGCGCTGATCCATGCCGATTACGAAAGGGCGAAGTCCAGCATTCTCAATGTCGCCTCGGAAGAAGGGTATATCGAGGCCGAGCTGCAGCGCCATCGCGTGCTGATCGATCCGGTGGCCTATGAGGCGATCATCGATTTCCAGCTCGCGACGGGGGAGCAGTTCTATCTCGGCGAGGTCCAATTCGAGCAGGATCTGCTGGCCGAGGACTTCTTGGAGAAATTCGTCAATTTCGAGCCGGGCGTGATCTATAACCCGGAGCTGCTGCTAGAGCTGCAAGGGCGCCTGATCGGGACCGAGTATTTCGACACCATTGAGGTGCAACCGCTCGAGGACCAAGCCGGACCTGATCGCGAAGTGCCCATCCGTCTGATCGCGACCCGCAACAAGGCCAATGTCTACCGTATCGGCGCCGGTTTCGCGACCGATGTCGGGCCGCGTTTCAATCTCGACTATCGGCGCCGTTACATCGGGCAGCGGGGCCACAACCTCAGGGCCGAACTCCAGATCTCGCAGGTCGAGCAGTCGGCGCGGGCCGACTATCGAATTCCCATTCGCAATCCGGTGCAGGATTTTCTCTTGATTCGTGCTGAGTTCCAGGCCTTCGATAGCGAGAGTCGCGAGGGCGATCTGTTGAAGCTCAGTGTCGCTCAATCGGTGCTGACCGCAGGCGGATGGCGACGCGTCATCGGCATCGATTATCGCTACGAGGATTTCTCCGTTGCGAGCACCGATAGCGGCACCTTCAACGGGCTCGTGCCCCATGTCTCCTGGTCCAAGGTCGAAGCCGATGACCCCATCAATACCCGGGATGGCTACCGGATCAACTACGCCCTGCAAGGCACCGCCGAGAACCTGCTATCGACCCATCATTGGCTCAGCGGTCAACTCAATTACAAGCTGATCAAATCGCTCAGCGACAACCTGCGCTTCATCGGTCGCAGCGAACTTGGTGCGACCTGGGCGAACAGGATCGAGGATGTGCCGGCGAGTCAGCGCTTCTTTGCCGGTGGCGATACGAGTCTTCGCGGATGGGGGTTCGATGCGCTTGGCCCGGATCATCCAGTCACCGGGCAAACCATTGGCGGGCGCTATCTCGCGGTTGGTAGCCTGGAGCTGGAACATCGGATCGCCGGCCCCTGGGGAGGCGCGATCTTTACCGATTTCGGCAATGCCTTCGATCCCGATATCGATCAAGAATGGCAGCAAAGCGTTGGTCTTGGCGTGCGCTACAGTACGCCCATCGGGCCGGTCAGGGTCGATCTGGCCTATGCCTTGACGAAAGATCCAGCCGGTTTCCGACTGCACTTTACGCTAGGGCCCGATCTGTGAACACAACCGAGACGAGCGCCCACGGCCAACCCGGAGCGGCTGGTTCCGCAGGCGCGCCTGGGCAGAACGACGGGGGGCAGGATGCGCCGCGACCTCAGCGCCGGCGTCGCTTGCGGCCATGGCGTTGGATCGGCAGCCTGCTCGGCGTGGTCCTGATCCTCAGTGGACTGGCGTTCGCGTTCGTGCTTGGCACCCAGACCGGACTGCGCACCCTGCTCGCGGTGACGGATGCATTGGCGCCGGGAACGATTCGGGTCGGTCGCGTCGAGGGACGCCTATTAGGACCACTGGCGTTCGATGAGTTCGTCCTTCGGCTGCCCGGCGTGGACGTATCGGTCGGTACCTTGAGACTCGACTGGCGCCCGGTGGCCTTGTTCGCCGGGACGCTCCAGGTGCGGGCGTTCATGGCCAGCGATATCGCCGTGGTCACCGAACCGTCCGCAGACAAGGACCCAGCGGAGCCATTCGAGCTGCCTTCGATCAGGCTGCCGATCGGCATCCAGATCGAGCAGGTGCTGATCGAGCGGCTCAGCTACCGAGAAGCCGACACACCGCCGGCATCGGCCATCGAACTCAGGCGCGCCGAGCTGTCGGCCACCGCCAATGGCGATCTCGTTGATCTCAAGCGGTTGATCGTCGAGCTGTCGCAGCCCGTTGCACACGCGCGCATACACGGCCAGGTGCGGCTCGATGCGGCGTACCCGATCGATGTGACGATGGATTGGCACTTTGAGCAGGCACCGGCGCTCACGCTCGCCGGCGCAGGGCAGGTGAGCGGAAATCTCGAGGCATTGCAGATCCAGCATCGGATCGAAGGCTCTGTCGAGGCAACGCTGCAGGCGCGGGTCAACGAAGCGCTGAAGGCAGCGAGTTGGCAGGCCGAGGTTGAGCTGACGTCCATCGATCTGCCCCAGCTGGTGGCGGATGCACCGGCGCTGAATCTGCAGGCGCAGTTGAAGAGCGAGGGGGATCTCGCGCAGGCCAGGCTCACCGGAACCCTCAACGGCTCTGCTCCCGATGTCGCTGAGATGGGCCAGATCAGGGCGGATCTGGATGTCGAATGGGCGGCTCAGGTGCTGACCGTCAAGGCGTTGCGCCTGACCGAATCGAGCGGTGCGGATGTCGCCTCGAGCGCGCCGCCACCGGCTATGCAAAAGCCAGCGTCTTCGGCCGCCGACGCATCGGGCGGTGCGCGCATCACGGTCACCGGGCAGTTCGACACCAATCCAAAGGTACCGACCTTCAGCGTTCAAGCCCTGTGGGAACAGCTACGCTGGCCCTTGGCTGGCGTGCCGATGGCGCAATCGCCGCAGGGTTCGCTGAGTGCCGAGGGTGCGCTCGATGGATATACCTATCGCCTCGATGCTCAGGCCCACGGCCAGCAGATTCCACAGACCGCACTGGCGTTGGCGGGCACGGGGACGGCTGCCACAGCAACGTTCGAGACGCTCGCGATCGATGTCATTGGCGGTCGGATCGATGGCAGTGGCGCTCTGAGCTGGTCACCGAAGCTGCGCTGGGAGGCCGATCTGAGCCTGACGGCGCTGGACCCAGGACAGGTGCTCGCCGATTGGCCGGGCACCCTCGGCGGTCGCATCCAAAGTCAGGGCGAGATGACAGCGCACGGGCCCGATCTGAGCGTCCGTCTCAGCGACTTCGGTGGCGAGCTGCGCGGCTATCCGGTGACCGCGCAGGCCGAGATCGAGATGCACGGGGACAGGCTCGGCATTCGCACGCTGGACGCGGTCTCCGGGGAGACGCGATTCACCGCAGACGGACAGGTCGGCGAGCAGCTCGATCTGCGCTATGCGCTCACCTCGCCGAGCCTGGCCGCCCTGCTGCCGGATCTCCAGGGCAGTCTCCAGGCCGAGGGCACGCTCGCCGGCACCCTCGAGCGGCCGCGAGCCACGCTGACGCTCGCTGGCCGGGAGATCGAAATGAACGGCCAGGGGATTGAGCGCCTGGATGCCACGGCCACTATCGGCCTCGCCCAGGAGAGCCCCTTCCAGCTCGCGATCGATGGTCGCACGCTGATCCTCGGCGGCCAGCGCTTCGAGCGCGTGCAGGCGCGGGGGCAGGGCAGCACCGGCTCGCATCAGCTCAGCGCCGAGGTCAATGGAGAACCGTTGAGCCTCAGCCTGGCGCTCGAAGGAGGGCTCGACACTACCAGCGCCTATCGCGGTCGCCTGACGCGGTTGGCGCTCAAGACCGCAGAGTACGGCGATTGGGGCCTGCAGCGGGCCGCTCCCTTCAGCCTGGCCGCAGACGCGCTTGAGGCGGGTCCACTCTGTCTCGGCAACAACTCGGCCTCCCGTGGCTGTGTCGCCTTGCGCCAGCCCGAGGCGGGGCGCTTCTCGGCCTCGCTCGATCTGCAGCGGCTCGACTTCGACCTGCTCGATGCGCTCACCACCGAGACCACCGCGATCGACGGCTATCTGAGCGCGAAGGCGGATTTCGAGGTCCAAGACGATCTGCTCACCGGCAGCGCCGAACTGCGGGTGCCCGAGGGCGGGGTCGAGATCGTGCTGCCAAGGGCGAGCGAGACCCTGGCGTTCAGCGGCACCCGGCTCGATGTGCGCGCTGGCGCGTCCGGTGTGGACGCGCGTTTCGAGCTGCCCATCGCGGAGGTTGGACGGGTCGATGCCGACATTGGCCTGCCCGGATTGCGCCTCGGCGATCTCGAGCGCCAGGCACTGAATGGGCGCATCCGTATCGCGCTCGATGGGTTGGAGCGATTCGCAACGCTGGCGCCGGATGTCAGCGGCACCGAAGGCACGATCAATGGCACGATCGAGCTGAGCGGCCGACTGCTGGAGCCTCGGATTGGCGGCAACCTGGCGGCGCGCGCTATCGCGTTCAGCGTTCCAACGATTGGACTGCAGATCAGTGATCTCAATCTGACCGCAGCCAGTGAAGGCAGGGAGACGATGCGCCTCGATGGCCATGCCTTGGTGGGCGGTGGTCAGCTCAAGGTCGATGGCCAAGTGACCGACCTCAGTGGGGCGGAGCCGACGCTCTCGCTCAGTCTCAAGGGGCAAGACCTCAAGGTCGCGGACACCAGGGAATACATGGCCGTGGTGTCCTTGGATCTGGAGGCGGGCTTCGGCCCTGGCGGTGGCGCGGTGCGCGGTGCGCTGAGCGTGCCGAGGGCGAACATCATGCCGCGCACGATTCCGGCCGGTGCGCTCCAGCCGTCGCCGGATGTGGTGCTCGATGAAGATGCGGACAACGGTGGGCTTCCGCTCAGCATCGATGTCCTCGCCCAACTCGGCGATGCGGTGCACATCGAGGCCTTCGGGCTGCGTGGTCGGTTGCAGGGCCAGCTGCGGGTGACTCAACAGCCAGGCCGGCCGTTAGTCGGGAGTGGCGAGCTGCAGGTGATCGATGGGGTTTACCGCGTTTCTCTGCCGGGGCTTGGTCTTTTGACCTCGGTCGGCCCCCCATTGGCGATCAATCAAGGCATCGTGCTGTTCGCCAGTACCCCACTCGATAATCCGGGGATCATCCTCAATGCGCAGCGTGAAGGCGGTGATATGACGGCTGGCGTGCGGGTGCTGGGGACGCTGCGCAACCCGAAGTTGGCCTTCTTTTCGGAGTCCGATCCAAATATGTCACAGTCCGAGATCACCCGTTATTTGGTGACCGGCATTCCACCGCGGCGCGATGGCGAAACCGATGATCGTTCACTCTCGGTCGGCACCTATATCGCACCGAAGCTGTTCATGGAGTACGACAGTCGCCTGGGCGACAGACCGGATCGCATTCGGATGCGTTACGATCTGACCAATCGTATTCAACTGCAGAGCGAGACCGGTGACGGACAGGGCGTTGATATTTTCTATAAGTTCGAGAATTGAGGCTGACCTGTGCCGTGAATGAGCACCTGTGGGGGCCAAGGCATTGGCCAAGCTGGTTTGCTGTGGGCCTGTTCAAGCTCTTGGCGTGGTTGCCGTTCCGGCTGCAGGTCGCGCTTGGGCGTGGCTTGGGCGCGATGGGCTATCGGTTGGCCTGGGAGCGCCGCCAGATTGCGCGTACCAACCTGTCGCTGTGTCTGCCAGAGCGTGATTCCAAAGCGCGCGAGCGGTTGGTGCGCGAGCATTTCGGCTGGCTGGGCGTCGCGGCGGTCTGTCAAGGGCTAAGCTGGTCGGCGCCGCCGCAGCGCTTGTCGCGCATCCTGCAGCTGCGTCATCGCGAGCGCATCGATGCCTTGCTTGAGGCCGGGCGGGCGGTGATCGTGCTGGTGCCGCATTTCGTCGGGCTCGAACTCGGTGGAACGGCGTTCACGGCCTTGGTGCATCCCGGCATGTATATGTACCAGCGCATCCGTAATCCGGTGATCGATGCGCAGGTGCGCCAGGCGCGCACGCGCTTCGGGGCGATTCCGGTCGAGCGCCAGGATGATCTGCGCGGATTGATTCGGACGTTGAAGTCGGGGGTGCCGTTTTTTTATTTGCCGGATCAGGATCCTGGCCGGCGGCGTGGTCTGTTTGTGCCGTTTTGCGGGGTGCCGGCGGCGACGGTACCGACCTTGGGGCGGATTGCGCGGCTGGCGAATGCCGTGGTGATTCCGACCTTTGCGCGGTTTTTGCCTCGGGGTAAGGGGTTGGAGCTTTGTTTCGATCCGCCGATCGCGGATTTTCCCAGTGGAGATACTGAACGGGATACGGCGCGGATGAATCAGGTGATCGAGGATCGGCTGCGCAGTATGCCGGCGCAGTATTTTTGGGTGCATCGGCGGTTCAAGACGCGGCCCGAGGGCGCGGCGCCGATCTATCCTTCGCGGCGGCGGCGTTGATGTGGTGATGACGTCTGTTTGGATGGGGTTAAGGAAGCTAGGGCTTGGGCGACGGCGGGATTGGCTGGTTGGGGGCGTGCTGCTGACTGTGGTCGTGGGCTTGGTTGAGACCACGCTTGGATGGTCGGCTGTGCTGGAGCCCTGGGAGACCTTGCCGCCATTGGTGCTGATTGATGCCTTCTTGCTGACAGCGGCGAGCTATCTGCTGCGGGCTGTGCGAGTGCGGGTCTATTTCCAAACCGCATTGTCTGGCCGATTTCCGGCGCTGTTGCGGCTCTCGGTGTTGCACAACACGGCGAATAATCTATTGCCGATGCGCGCCGGGGAGCTGGTGTTTCCCTGGCTGATGCGGCGCTATTTTGGGCATGGGTTTTGGGCGGCCGGCGCGTCGCTGATCTGGATTCGTTTGTTGGATCTGCATTTCTTGGGGATGATCGGTGTCGTGGTGCTCTGGATGCGGGCGCCGAGTCCTTGGTGGGGTGTGCTGGTCTTGGGGTGGCTGGGGGTGCTGCCGCTGTTTGGGCGCATTGGTCGTCTTGAGTGCAAGGCGCGTGATGAGGGTGTCGGGCACGGGCAGCGCTTGCGGCGTTTACTGGCGATTGTCTCCGCTGTCGCGGCGGCAGCGCCGCAGGAGCCGACACGCGTCTTGTGGCTGTATTTGTGGACGGCGCTGTCCTGGAGTCTGAAGTTCGTGGGCTTTGCGCTGATCCTCGGACATTTCGTACCGGTCGCGCTTTGGCAGGTGGTGCTTGGGGTGATGGGCGCGGAACTCTCGACGGTGCTGCCGTTTCATGGCATTGCCGGCAGTGGTTCGTTCGAGCTGGCGGCGGTGACAGCGATGGTGCCCTTGGGCGTGGCCCCGGCGGAGGCTTTGGCGGGGGCGGTGAATCTACACCTGTTCTTGCTGGGAACCACCTTGGTGTTGGGGGCTACTGCGCTGCTCATTCCAGTTCGCAGGCAACACGGCTGATGTTGCCGTTTAAGCGTTGCCTTGGATCGCGTTGAGCGCCTTCCGTTAGCGCGTTTTAGGCCCGCTAGCGCGCCAGGGCGAGCAGGGCATCGAGGTCCAGGTTGGCCTCGCAGTGATCGGCGAGGGCGTCGAGCGCGGCCTCGATACGCCGCTCGAAGTCGAGGGCGGCGGCTTTGGCGCCGATTTGCTCGAGCCAATGCGCGCGGAAGGCATCGCTGCCGAAGAGGCCGTGGACGTAGCCGCCCATGACCAGGCCATCTGCCGAGAGGGCGCCCTCCGGGCGGACACCCACCTGTCCTGCTTCAAGCGCTTGCTCAAGCAGCAGCCAAGGCCGCTCGAGCCCCGCGCCGCTGGTGCGCCCCATGTGCATCTCGTAGCCGGTGATGCGGCAGCCGCTGCGCTGGTCGGTCAGATCGAGATCAAGCAAACGCTTGTCGCCGCTGATGGTCGTTTCGATGTCGAGCAGCCCGAGGCCGGGAGTTTCGCCCGGCTCGCCTTCGATGCCGTCCGGGTCGCGCACGACGCGGCCGAGCATCTGGAAACCAGCACACAAGCCGAGCACGCGGCCACCGCGCCGCACATGCGCGAGGATGTCGATATCCCAACCTTCACGGTGCAGCACCTCGAGATCGACGCGCGTGGCCTTGGAGCCGGGCAGGATGATGACGTCGGTCTCGGCCGGAATCGGCTGGCCGGGTTTGATCCAGCGCAGATTCACCGCCGGCTCGGCGGCGAGCGGGTCGAGATCGTCGAAGTTGGCGACGCGCGATAGGCGTGGGATGGCGATGTTGATGCTGTCGCCGCCGCTGGCCCAAGCGCCCTCGGCCGGACGTTCGAGGGCGAGCGAATCCTCGGCCGGCAATTGCGCGGCGCCTTCGAACCAACGCAGCACGCCGAGGAAGGGCCAGTGGGTGATTTCGGTGATGGTTGCGCAGGCCGGCTCGAACAGCGAGAAGTCGCCGCGAAACTTGTTCACCAGGTAGCCGACGACGCGCTCGCGATCGGCCTGATCGAGCAGCATCCAGGTGCCGACCAAGGAGGCCATGGTGCCGCCTTTGTCGAGATCCCCGACGACGATGACCGGCACCTCGGCGCGTTCGGCGAAGTACATATTGGTGATATCGCAGTCGCGCAGGTAGATCTCCGCGCCGCTGCCGGCGCCCTCGACCAGCACCAGATCGGCCTCGGCGCAGGTGCGCTCGAAGCTGTCGAGGATCGCGGGCATCATGCCTTGGCGCATCTGGTGGTAGACGCGCGCCGGGCAGTTGCCGAGCGAGCGCCCGCGCAGCACGACTTGCGAGCCGATATTGGTCTGCGGCTTGAGCAGCACGGGATTCATGTGGATCGAGGGCGCGACCCCGCAGGCGCGCGCTTGCAGCGCCTGTGCGCGGCCGATCTCGCCGCGCGGCTGTTCGCCGTCGGAGCCTGGGGGGGCGTCGCTGTCAGCGGTCACTGCCGCGTTGTTGCTCATGTTCTGCGCCTTGAACGGGCGCACCGCGAGCCCGCGCCGGCGATAGGCTCGGCAGAGGCCGGCCACCAGCAGGCTCTTGCCGACGTCGGAGGCCGTGCCCTGAATCATCAGGGTGCGCGCTCGGCGCGGCCCGTGGTCGAGGAGTGGCGGGAGCTGAAGGTCGATGGTTGGCGCTTGGTCGGACATATAAGGATGGCAACGAAATTTGAGTCTATGTGTTTGGGCTCATCCGCGCATCCGTCAGGTGCCTCAGATCCTGTCCGAACAACCGCACCGATCCGGCCGACGGATGATCCAGACCGACCATGAGCCTGAGCGTGAGACTCTTGCCGGCGCCGTTCGGGCCGATCAGCAACAGCGCATCGACTTGGTTGACCGCCAGCGAGAGGTCATCGAGCGCGCAGTGGCCATTAAGATGCAACCTATTATGTGGCAAGATTTTCATTAAGAGCGAGCATTTTTAGCTGCTGAACCACCTTGTTTAAGGAGCCGCGCATGTCATCGTCCAGACCAATGCTGTCCCACCGGCTCGTGACGAACGGCCTGCATGCTCGCCGTTGGCCCAGGCTGATCCTGGTGGCAGTCAGCGCGCTGCTGTTGGCGGCGCTGTTGCCTACGGGAGCGACATCCGTGGCGCAGGCCAACGAAGCAGACACCATGTCGGTGCATGAGGCCTATGTGACCACCTTCATGCAGACCCTCGCGGGCGCGGACGTCATCTTAAACGAGAACCTGCGCGCAATCTTTACCCGCATCTTGGCGCGTCAGCTCGATGAGGAAGCGGGGCAGGTCAACGAAGGCAACGCTTTCGAGCAGTTGGCCAAGGTGTTCACCTTTGTCGCCTCGCCACCGGACAATCGCCCTCCGGGTCCGGTCTACGATGCAGCGACTGTCGATGCGGCGCGTACCGCCGCCAATGCCGCCATCGCGACCACCACCGGCAGCCTTCAGATCACCCTTGAGCCCGCTGAGGCCGTCGCTGCGGGCGCCCAATGGCGACGAGTGAACACCGACTCCTGGTTCGACAGCGAAGAGATCGAAACCAACATCCCCATTGGTGGACAAACGGTCCAATTCAGAGACATCGGCGATGACTGGGAGGCACCAAGCAATGCAGGCATCACCATCAGCGCGGGGGAGATCGCCACCCTAACGCGCACCTATAGGCTTGTCGATGATGCCACACCGCCGGCTGCCGCCTACCCCCTCAACGACACCGGCATCGATTGGTGCGCGGATGGTAGGAACAACAACCTCGATTGCTCAGAGACGGCGTTTGATTATCCCGGCCAGGACGGCGACTATGGTCGCGATGCCCTGGCTCGCGAAGGGCGATTGGATAAAGTTGGCGCTGGCCATGCCGGTTTCGACTTCACCAAGCTCGATGCCAACGGCGATCCGCTGTCGATCCAGGACGCGGCTTGGAGTGATGATGGCCTCGAAATCGATGGCACTCGCTGGTCCTGCGTGCGCGACAACCACACCGGCCTGATCTGGGAGGTCAAGACCGATGACGGTGGGCTTCACGATCGGGGCGACCGCTACAACTGGTACAACACCGACCCGGCGACCAACGGCGGCTTTGAGGGCTTTGCCAATGCTGACGGCGCCATCTGCGACGGCTACGACGGCAGTGATCCTGGCACCTACTGCAACACCCAAGCCTATGTGTCGCGGGTCAATGCCCAGGGGCTGTGCGGCGCGAGCGACTGGCGCCTGCCCTCTGTCGATGAGCTGCTCTCGATCGTCAGTAATGATCGGACTGGCCCAGCGATCGATACGAATTATTTGGCGAACGCTGGATCATCTTGGTTCTGGTCTTCGTCGCCGAATGCCTACAATTCGAGCTTCGCGTGGTACGTCGATTTCAACCATGGCCACGTCGACAGCTACAGTAAGGCTCAACGACATACGCGTTCGCCTCGTGCGCGCGGGACAGTGATTTTGCCTTTTGTCATCCGCTTAGCGTTCGGCA
>PWTO01000140.1 GCA_003562815.1 Chromatiaceae bacterium
AACTGCCCGCCGAGCAGCTTCAGGCCCTGTTTAGCCAAGTCAACGAGCAACTGCCCGCCGAGCAGCTCCAGGCCCTGTTTAGTCAGATGAGCGAGCAACTGCCCGCCGAGCAGCTTCAGGCTCTGTTTAGTCAGATGAGCGAGCAATTGCCGACCGAGCAGCTTCAGGCTCTGTTTAGTCAGATGAGCGAGCAACTGCCCGCCGAGCAGCTCCAGGCCCTGTTTAGCCAAGTCAACGAGCAACTGCCCGCCGAGCAGCTCCAGGCCCTGTTTAGTCAGATGAGCGAGCAACTGCCCGCCGAGCAGCTTCAGGCTCTGTTCAGTCAGGTGAGCGAGCAGCTGCCCCCTCAAGTACGTGAATCCCTGCTGGCCGCAGGCAGCGCCCTGCTAGCCGCTCATCCAGAGGCTGAGCGATTCCTACGCGAGCACGAACGCGAGCCCCAACCCCGCTTGAGCGAGCCCCGCCCAGAGCCGCTGAATTCGCGTGATCAGCTCAGATATGATCCACTCAGAATAGACGGCCGCCCTGCCCCACTCCCGCAAAACAGCGCCCAGCGTGAAGCCCTGCCAACCGAGCCCTGGCGTCCCGTAACGGATCGGAATGCCGCGCCAAGCACGCCAAGCACCCATCGCGATCCGGCGCCAATCACGCTGCGCGAACGCTTGCAAACCGACTTGACCGACCGTGACACAACCGAACTGCGCCTAGGCGCTGCCCGAAACGAGGGTGGACAGAGCACGAGCCTGAATGCCCAGAACGCAAGCCTGCATTCGCCAAACGGTATCAGCCTCGCACCGAACGCAGCCGCCAACAGCGCCACGCCAACAGCAGCGGGATCGGCGCCTGGCTCAGCGCCGGGCATGAGTGCGCCACTGAACAGTCCCGCGTGGCCGCAGCAGCTCGGGCAACAGGTGATCCTGCTCAGCCAACGTGGTGGCGAACAGCGGGTGGAGCTGCGCCTCAACCCGCCAGAACTCGGACCGCTGACCGTGTCGCTGAAGATGACCGAGCAAGGCACGCAGATCCAATTCCTCTCCGCCAATGCACTGGTGCGTGGTGCTGTGGAACAGGCGATTCCACAGCTGCGCGATGCGCTCGCCGAGCAGGGACTCAGCCTCGGCGAGACCTCGGTCGGTGAGCAACGCCAAGGGTCGGAGCAGGCATTCGCAGGCACCGATGGACGCCAGCCGGCAACGGGCGAGGACTCGACCAGCACCGATGAGTGGTCGCTCACCGATCAACCGGCGGCGAACGAGATCAGTCTGGATGGCCGAGTGGATCTCTACGCCTAATCGATTTTCGCGACCATCCCGATGCCATGCACTAAGATGAGCGCGCTCTCGGCGCCTATTCGCTTTATCCCGTCCGCTGTTCGACCGGCATAATACCGGGAGCAGCCAATTCCAATACATGAGGTTGACAAGAGCGTGGAGAACTCAAAAGGAAGCTCGAAAACGTTACTCTGGCTGATGGTCGGCCTCGTCGTGTTGTCGGTGGGGGCTGCGGGCGTGGCCGTCTATCTCGCTTGGCAGTCAGGCAATGGCCTTGATGGAGCACGCGAAACCGCCCCGGAACGGCGCGCACCGATCTTCGTCAAGATCGATCCCTTTACCATCAATATGACGAATGCGCGTGGCGCGAGCCGCTTGCTCTACGTCGGCATGAGCTTCAAGGTCGGCAATGAGGAGACCCGCGATATCCTCACCGATCACATGCCCCAGGTTCGTAGTCGTTTGCTGATGCGGCTCTCCGATGAGCCGGTCGATGAATTGACGAGTGGGGAAGGCAAAAGACAGCTCGCCGAGAAACTCATGGCCACGCTGAAAGAACCGCCGCTGACCGAGCACCAACCGGAGCTTGAGCTCAAGGAAGTGTTGTTTACCGAATTCATTGTGCAATAAGGTCGCTCTCAGCGTCTCATGTCTCAAGACGACCTCCTATCGCAAGAAGAGATCGATGCCCTGCTCAAGGGCGTCAGTGGCGATGAGGACGACAGCAGCGCCGGCAGTCAGGCTGGCGGCTCGCAGTCACGCTTGCGCCCGTATGATCCGGCAACGCAGCATCGCGTCATCCGCGAGCGTCTGCATGCGCTCGACATCATCAACGAGCGCTTCGCTCGTTATTTTCGTATGTCGATCTTCAACTTTATCCGACGCAGCGCCGATATCACCGTGGATACGGTGCGTTACCAGAGCTATAGCAACTTCTCGCGCAATGTGCCGGTGCCGACCAATATCAACATCATCGCGATGAAACCGCTCAAGGGCTCGGCGCTGATCGTCTTTCCGCCGAACCTGGTCTTCATGGTCGTGGACAATCTGTTCGGGGGCGACGGGCGTTTCGTCACGCGCAACGAGGGGCGCGAATTCACCAACACCGAACAGCGCATCATCCAACGCATGCTGCAGCTTGCGATCGATGCCTACAGCGAATCATGGCGCTCGATCTACCCGTTGGAGATCAGCTATGTGCGCAGCGAGATGCAGTCGAAGTTCGCCAACATCACGAATTCACCGAATGAGATCGTGGTCAACACCTCGTTCAATATCGATGTCGGCAACCTCTCTAGCAGCTTCCAGATCTGCATCCCGTTTGCGATGATCGAGCCGCTGCGCGATCTGCTCAGCAACCCCCTCAAGGACAGCACTCAGGATCCGGACAATCTCTGGGGACGCCGTATGGCGGGCGAGCTGCGTCAGTCCCAGATCGAGCTGGTGGCGGATCTGACCTCGATCCCCTCTCGCATCAACCAGGTGCTCTCGCTGAAGATCGGCGATATCCTGCCGATGGATCTCCCCGAAACGGTGTTGACCCGTGTCGATGGCGTCCCAGTGATGGAATGCGAGTATGGCAGTCAGAACCAACGCCGAGCCTTACGAGTGGTGCGCATGATCGATCATGCCAAGCAGCAAGAACCCCTCGAAGCCGAAGACGCCTTTATCAAGCGGCCTAGCAGGTCACAGCAATCGCGGCCTAAAGAAGCCAATCATGACTGATCAAGACAAACCCGATCAGAACGTCGATGACGACACCGACGCGACCCGCACCGACTTGGAAAAGGAGGACAACGGGACAACGGACGCAGCGACCTCGGAAGCCGAGCACAATACCGACGCTACCGAGGACACCGCCGATGCGCCAGAGGAGAACGGCGACAGCGAAGCCGACCTCTGGGCGAGCGCCATGGCCGAACAGGAGGGTGGCGATGAAGAGGCAGGCGGCAGCGAAGAGGAGGATCTGTGGGCGGCGGCCATGGCCGAGCAACAGGTGCAGGAGGATGCCCCTGACGAAGCGGCAACGCCCGCGCAGCGACCGGCCGCGACCTCCGACACCGAGGCCGCCGGCGAGCGCCTGTTCCGTCCGTTCGAGCAATCGAGCGAAGGCGGTGAAACGCGCGACCTAGGGATGATCCTGGATATCCCGGTCCGGCTCTCGGTCGAGCTAGGCCGCACCAAGGTCACCATCAAACAGTTGTTGGAAATGGCGCAAGGGTCCGTGGTCGAACTCGACGGTCTGGCCGGAGAGCCCATGGATATCCTCATCAACGGCTACCTGATCGCACAGGGTGAAGTGGTAGTGGTCGAAGACAAGTACGGCATCCGCATCACCGAGATCGTGACGCCGTCGGAACGCATCAAGAAACTGAATCGATGAACGAAACCGCCGCCGGCGACGCCGAGGCCGTCGTCGCTGGCGGCGAAGCCTTGATTGGCCTAGCGACGTTCGGCAAGCTCGCGTTCGCGTTGCTGCTGATCGTGCTGATCATCCTGGCAACCGGGTTTCTCGTCCGGCGTCTGCGCCTTGGTGGACTGCACACCGCAGCGATCAAAATTGTCGGCAGCATCGCCGTCGGTCCCAGGGAGCGGGTGGTCATCGTCGAGGTGGCCTCAACCTGGCTCGTCCTCGGTGTCGGTAACGGCCAGGTCAGCCGATTGCACAGGCTTCCCGCGCCGCCAGCCTCTCAGGACGACCCGGCTGCACCGGCTGGTCCCGCATTTGACCCGAGCGACTCTTTCGCGACACGCTTTGCGAAGGCGCTGAAACATAACGCCGGACTGCAATGAGGGCCGAGGTCATCCGCCGCTTGCGACAGGTGCCGCGCCTGCTCGCGCTGTTGTTCATACCGGCATTGCTGCTGCCGGAGGTCGCGTTCGCGCAGCAGATTCCCGGACTCGCAAGCGCGCCCCTGGACGATGGCGGGCAGCAATGGTCGCTGTCGCTGCAGACGCTGCTGCTGCTCAGCTCCCTGGCGTTCCTGCCGGCACTGCTGCTGATGATGACCAGCTTCACGCGGATCATCATCGTGCTCGGGCTGCTGCGCACGGCCATGGGGACACAGTCGGCGCCGCCCAACCAGATCTTGCTCGGCCTGGCCCTGTTTCTCACCTTCTTCATCATGGCGCCGGTGTTCGATCAGGTCTACGAAGACGCCTGGGTTCCGCTGAGCGCCGAAGAGATCAATTTCGGCGAGTTCCTAGAGCGCGCCCAAGAGCCCTTTCGAGAGTTCATGATGGCGCAGACCCGAGAGCCGGATCTCGCCTTGTTCGCGCGCTTGGCCGATGTCGGCCCGCTGCAGGGGCCAGAGGAGGTGCCGCTGCGCATCTTGGTACCGGCCTTCGTGACCAGCGAGTTGAAAACGGCGTTTCAGATCGGTTTCACGATCTTCATTCCGTTTTTGATCATCGATCTGGTCGTTGCCAGCACCCTGATGGCGCTGGGTATGATGATGCTGCCACCGGTCACCGTCTCGATGCCGTTTAAGCTGATGCTGTTCGTCCTCGTGGACGGCTGGCAACTGATCCTCGGCTCGCTGGCGGAAAGTTTTTACATCTAACCTGGAGGCACGCTCATGGCACCCGAGGAAGTGATGAATTTGGCTTATCAGGGAATGCGGATCGCGGTGTTCCTTGCGGGCCCTATCCTCTTATCAGCATTGACCACGGGTCTGCTGATCAGTCTGTTTCAAGCCGCGACACAAATCAACGAGATGACGCTGACGTTCATCCCCAAGGTCTTGGCCATCTTCGCCGTGCTCGTGCTGGCCGGTCCCTGGATGTTACAGGTCATCACCAGCTTCACGACGAGGCTGTTCACCGAAATTCCGCTCATGGTGTCCTGAGGCCGCCTGATCGCGAACATGGTCGAGGTCAGTTTCGATCAACTGCAGGGCTGGTTGGTCGCCTTTCTCTGGCCGTTTACGCGCATCACCGCGTTTTTCGCGGTATCCCCGCTCTGGGGACATTCGAGCGTCCCCAATGAGGCAAAGGTCGGACTCGCGGCGCTGATATCGATCATCATCGCACCAGCGTTGCCGCCACTACCTGAGGTGCCGATCATGTCTTGGGCAGGATTTGGCATCATGGTCGAACAGATCATCATCGGTCTCGCCATGGGCATGGTGATGCAGATCACTTTCGCTGCCATTCAGGCCAGCGGCCTCTTCATTGGGCGGCAGATGGGGCTGGGCTTCTCGACCTTCTTCGATCCAGCCAGTGGCACCGACATGGTGGTGCTCTCGCGCATCTTCTTCATGGTTGCGCTGCTGATGTTCCTGGCCCTGAATGGCCATCTCATCGTGCTTGAGATCCTGGCGACCAGTTTTCAGACCCTTCCTATCGGCTTAGGGGGTTTGAACTCGAGCGCCTTCGAGATGCTGGTGCGCTACAGCGGAGTCATCTTCACCAGCGGTACCTTGCTGGCATTGCCGGTCATGGCGCCGCTATTCACAGTTAACCTGGCGTTGGGGATTCTTAATCGATCCGCGCCGCAGTTCACGGTCTTCGCACTCGGTTTTCCGATTAAGCTGATCAGTGGACTCGTGCTGATCATGGTGATGATGGGCCATTTTGGCCCCTTTCTGGAACGCATCTTCGCCCATGCGCTGAGTGTGCAGCAGCAATTGCTGCACATGCTGGCACCACTTTGAGCCGATTCTAAGTTGGATTTTGCGCCTAATTTTTTCTCAAGTTAGCGCATGAAATTGAACAGACTCAGGCCCTGGATATCGACAAACGCGCGCTGTGCAGCCTCCAAACCAACCTGGCGCAGGCTGTACTCGGTCACTGCCTCGCCGTAGTCGAGATCGACCAGGTGGGACATTCTTTGATCGAAGTTCAGCATACGGTTGCTGCTGGCGATATCGATCAGATCCAATTCATTGAGGCGCGCGCCGGCTGCGGCCCGTCGGGACAAGATATTTTCAAGACTGTTATCTAGCTCGCGCATCGCCGTGTTGATAGTATTGGTGATATGAGCGCGGTTTTCCGGCGAGCCTTCACGGCTCATTTCCAGCACATCAATGGCATCTTTGAAGGTTTTGAACAGATCCTGATTTGCTTCTAGATCGTTCGCTGGGCGGAGCTGGATTTGATCGCCGATAGCAGGTTCGCCCTCAAGACTGATCGTAATTCCGCCGAATTGCAGCTCTTCTCCGGATTGGTAGTCCTTGGGGCCAAACAGCACCCCACTATCGGAGGTTCTCAGGGCAGAAATTTGGATTGCATTGGTAAAGGCAGCCGTATGATTGTCACTTTCGAGTTGAAAAGAAAAATCGTCAGGCACATGCTCGGCAAAGGTGACAACGAGTTCCGTGCCATCCCCATTCACATCATCAACACTTTCGATCTCTGCGGTGTTTTCCAATGCGGTAACGAGAGCGCTTGAATCTGCAAAGGTTCCAGGTATGAAACCTGTTAAGGCTCCGTTTGAAAGGTTGACATTACCATCATCAAGCAGATTGCTTGCATCAACGACCCGCTGACTAAACTCAATAGTGAATGCCTCGCCAAAATCGGGATTACCAGCATCAACGCGATCTGGGCCTTTGAAGATCACCGTACCTTCGTTGCGTGTATACCCCTGCTGGGTACCAAGGGCAATCGAACCAGGGTCTATTTTTTCCGCTCGCGCCACATAGTTGGTCCCCCCGGCAACGCTTTGGAAGATCATTTCCCCATTGTCGGTGACCGGCATCACCCGCGTCGTATCGACCCGCTGTTCGCGGACCTGATCATCACCACGGTAATCGATGCGGAAAATCCCCGGATCATCGGTATTGCGATAAAATGGCGGTGCTTCGTCTTGATAACCAGCGAACAGATAATGGTTGTTGCCATCGGTCAAATTCGCTTGACCAATCAGGGTTTCATATAACCCTCGCAGTTCCGAAGCGATGGCCTGGCGATCCGTGTCAGTCATCACTTCGCTGGCAGCCTGCACCAACAACGTCTTGGCGCTAATTACCACATTGCTGGAGCTGCTCAG
>PWTO01000089.1 GCA_003562815.1 Chromatiaceae bacterium
AGCCTGAGCAGCAAGCTGGCCTTGCTCGGCGCGGCCTTGGATGCGGCGATCCCGATCGCCAGCAGCATGGGTGCCGGTGGTCGCCTGGACCCGAGCCGAATCCGCAGCGGCGACCTCATGGACAGCCAGGGGTGTCCGCTCGCGCGCAAGGTGCGCCAGCATTTGCGTCGCCGGGGGTACGCACGGGGGATCGCCGCTGTTTGGTCGGACGAGCCACCGCGCCCGCCACTGCCGCCTGAGCCGAGCGGTCGCGGTCGTGCGCGCGCGGTCAACGGCACCATCAGCTACCTGCCAGGATTGTTCGGCCTGCGTCTCGCTGGCATCGTCATTCAGCGCCTCGTCTAGCCTCAAGGCTGCTCAGGGTCGATCGGCGCTTCAGTCGGCTCCGTCGGGTCTGGTTCCGGCGCGAACAGATCCTCAAGATCGATCGGCCCCATTGCCTCCAGTTCTTGCTCGAAACGCACCTCAAGATCGTCGGACTCGATCGGATCGGGGTCCGGCGCTGGCTGTGGCAAAAAGGTCTCGAAGCGGATGGGGCCGATGGCCGCGAGCGCCTGCGCAAAGCGGGCATCGAGATCGACAGGCTCCGAATCGACGTCCGCTGCCGGCGGTCCGGACATTTCACCGTAGTAGTACAACTCCCATGCGAGGGTTTCGCCGGCGCGTAGCGTGATTTCGACGCGGCGGTTCTTAGCCCGTTGCTCTGGGGTCTCGTTGGACATGCGCGGGCGTGTGTCGGCATGGCCGACGATCAAGAAACGCTCGGGATCGAGGTCGGCGTTTTCAAGCAGGACGTTGGTCGCACGCGCGGCACGCATGGCCGAGAGATCCCAGTTGCTTTCGAACAGTGTGCTCCTGATCGGGACGTCATCGGTATGGCCATCAACGACGATAAAGCCGGGGAAGGTTGTAAATTCAACCGACAGAACCTCAAGAAGTTGGCGGAACGACCGGCTCACTTGTGCCGAGCCGGACGCGAAGCTGCCCTGCTCATCGATGCGGATCACGATCTCGAGTCCGTCGCGCTCCACTTCGACCTGGCTGTCCGGATCGACGTCGCTAATGGTTTGCGCCAGCTGTTGCTCGATGGCATCGAGCCGTGTCTCGACGCGCGAATCGATATCGCCAGCGGCCAGCGTCGGCAGCTCCTGCGTCGTGCGTTGACGAATCTCATCGACGGGAATCGGCTGTGGACGCCCGGGCGAGAACTGCTGCAACACCGGGCTGGTGCCCATGGGGATAATATCGGCCGGAATCTCACGCTGCACGCCAAAGGCTTTCTGCAGTTCGCCGGCGAGGCGTCTGAAACGCTGAGCATCGATCTCGGCGAAGGAGAGCAGCAAGACGAAGAAGGTCAGCAGGAGCGTCATCAGGTCGGCAAAGGTCACCATCCAGCGTGGTATCTTGGGTCCTTTACGGCCATCGCTTGACATGGATTGGGTGCCTTACGCGGTTCCAGCTTCTCGATCCACCGCTTCCTGCGCCTCGAGTTGCTCCTGGCGTTTCTCGCGCTGGTCTTGGGGCAGATAGGTCACCAACACCTGCTCGACGACCCTTGGGTTACGTCCTTGTTGAATCGCGAGCAGGGCATCGGTCCAAAGCGCTTGCAGGCGCTCTTGCTGCAGGGTTCTCAGCTCCAGCTTTTCGGCAATCGGGTTGGCGATGATTTGCGCGATCAACACCCCGTACAAAGTAGTCAGCAGGGCAACCGCCATCGCCGGACCGATTTTGGCGGGATCGTCCATGTTGGCGAGCATATCGACCAGGCCGATCAAGGTACCGACCATGCCCATCGCTGGCGCCACATCGGTGAGCAGGCTGAAGGCGCGCGCACCGGCGCGGTTGCGATCCAGCGTCATCAGGCGTTCCTTGTCGAGCACCTCTTTTAGCATATCCGGCGAATAGCCATCGGCCAGCATCTGCAAGCCGCGCGCGAGGAAGGTCGAACTGGCCTCGTGGTTCTCCAAGGCCAAGAGCCCGCTCTTGCGCGCCATCTTCGAGACTTCGAGCATCTCGTCGATGGTGCTCATGATGTCCGGCAGGGTCGACTTGAACGCTCGCGTCACCGCGTTCATCGCCAGGCGCACCTCGGAGAAGCTCATCTGCGAGAGCACGATCATCAAGCTGCCGGCGACAACGATGATCAGACCGATCGGGTTGAGAAAGATCATCGGCGATGCGCCGAGTCCGATCGCGGTCGCGACCAGGATGATCGCACTGAGCATACCGATAATGGTCGCCAGATCCATTGCGTGGCCTCAAGGGTGAAATGTTCGCGCCCGTTTGGGCTTAGGTTGCCTCAGCCACCAATGGGGATGATCGGCCGTTAGTGCAACGGCTTGCCGACGGTGGCAAAGGATACCGGATCATCCCCTTGCATGCATGCTGGAGCGCATTTTAGCTGACCTCGATCTCGATCTGCTCGCCGGTCTGTGGGTCCGACAGATGCACGGCGCAGGCGATGCAGGGATCGAACGAGTGGATGGGGCGCAGGATTTCGATCGGCTGCTTGGGGTCATGGACCTGGGTGTTGTCGGCCAATGCCGCCTCGTAGGCACCCGGCACGCCGGAGGGATCGCGCGGACCGGCGTTCCAGGTCGAAGGCACCACGGCCTGATAGTTGGCGATCTTTTCGTTTTCGATCACGATCCAATGGCCGAGCGCACCGCGTGGCGCCTCCATGTAACCGGCGCCTTGGGCCCGCTGCGGCCAGCTCCTGGGTTCCCAGAGCGCGTCATTGAAGGTCTGGGTATCACCGGCGCGGATGTTCGCAATGAGGGCGTCGTACCAGGTTTGCATGGCGCCGGCAACGATCTCCGACTCCAGCGTGCGCGCCGCAGTGCGCCCGAGCGTGGAGAACAGCCCCTCGACCGGCAGATCGAGCGTGTTCAGCGTATAGTCGATCAGCGTCTTGGCTTGGGCATGCGTCGGCGCGCTGCTGTCGGCATAGAGCAACAGCATGCGGGCCAGCGGCCCGACCTCGACGGAGTGGTTGTTCCAACGCGGCGATTTCATCCAGGAATAACCGTCGTCCACATTGAGCTGCTGGTACGGCGGCTTGGGACCGCCGCGCTTGTCGTAGTTGAGTCTGGTCTCGCCCTGGTAGGGGTGCAACCCGGCCTGTTTGCCGCCTTTGTAGTCGTACCAGGCATGCGCGACGAACTCCTGAATCTCGTTCTCGGCGTGCAGATCCACCGGATGGATGGTGCTGAGATCGCGATCGAGGATGGCGCCACGCGGGAATAACAGGTCCGAGAGATCGCTGCTGTCGGCGCTCGAACCGCTGTAGGGCAGGTCGCCGTAGCAGAGGAAGTTGCCGAGGCCTTCGCCCTTTTGCGCCCAGTCCTTGTAGAACCCGGCGATGGCCAGGGTATCCGGGATGTAGACCTGCTCGACGAAGGCCTGCATGCTCTTGATCAGATCCTGCACCTGGGACAGCTTCTTGGCATTGATCGCCGAGTCCGAGTTCAGATCGATCGGCGAGCCGACGCCGCCGACGACGAAGTTCGGATGCGGGTTCTTGCCGCCGAAGATCGCGTGCAGCTTGGCCGCCTCGCGCTGCCAGGCCAAGGCTTCCAGATAATGCGCGACCGCCATCAGGTTGGCCTCAGGCGGTAGCCGGTAGGCCGGGTGACCCCAATAGCCGTTGGCGAAGATGCCGAGCTGGCCGCCCTCGACGAAGGTCTTGAGCCGCTTCTGCGTATCGCTGAAGTAGCCCGGCGAGGATTTGCCCCAACTGCTGGTGCCCAGATCGGCGGCGGTCTTGGCGCTGATCTGCTGCGCCAGTTGCGAGGTCGCGCCCGGGTCGGCATTCAGCGCCGAGACCACGTCCACCCAGTCCAGTGCATGCAGGTGATAGAAGTGCATCACATGGTCAAGGATGAACTGGGCGCCGATCATGAGGTTGCGGATCAACTGCGCGTTGGGCGGGATCGGGTAATCTAGTGCATCCTCAACCGCCCGCACCGAAGCGATGCCGTGCACCAGGGTGCAGACGCCGCAGATGCGCTGTGCATAGGCCCAGGCGTCGCGCGGATCGCGACCGCGCAGGATGATCTCGATACCGCGCACCATGGTGCCGGATGAGTAAGCCTTGGCAATTTCCTGGCCGTTCATCTGCGCCTCGATGCGCAGATGACCCTCGATGCGGGTGATGGGATCGACGACGATGCGCTCGCTCATGATTGTTCAGCCTTCTCTTTCTCGACCAGGTGATCGGCGATCATCTCGGTCAGTCCGACCACGGGGATGTCCATGCTGAACTCCTCGAGGCCCTCCTCAAGCTGGGTGCGGCAGGTCGCGCACATGGTCACCATGCGCTCGGGTTCGACCTCCTCGATCTGCGCTTTCTTGCGCTTGAACGCGGCCAGCTTCAGCGGCTCGGCGCGCTCGTTGGAGCTGACGCCGCCGCCGGCGCCGCAGCACCACTGGAATTCGCCGTGCTCCTTGAGGTCGACGAAATCGTCCGCGACCAGGTCCATCAGGCGGCGTTGCTGCTGGACCACGCCGCTCTTGCGCGCCAGGTTGCAGGGATCGTGCATCGAGAGGCGGTCCATCTCCTTGCCCTCGGTCTTGAGGCGGCCATCGGCGCGCAATTGATCCAAGACCTCGATGATGTGATAGACCTTGAACGGATAGGCACGCTTGATCGCGTTCGGCCCCTCCCAGCGGATCGCCGTGTAGGCATGGCCGCACTCGGGGCTGATGACGTACTTGACCTTGAGCTGCTCGGCGGCATCCACCACGCGCTGCACGAGGGTCGCGGCGATGTCCTTGGAGCCGATCTGGATGCCGGCATTGGTGGCCTCGAAGCAGTCCTTGCTCAGCGTCCAGCTGACGTCGGCGTGCGCGAAGATCTTGGTGAGCGCTTCCAGATACTCGGGGAAGTTGATGATCTCCATCGAGGAGAGCAGCACCAGGTAGTCGGCCTGCTCCCGATCGATCGGCACCTCGAGCCCGGTCGCGGTCTCGACGTGCTTGATCTGCACATCGAGGGTTTTCCACTGCAGGCCCATCGGGCTGCCGGTATTGACCGCGCGCACCGAAGCGGCGACCAGCCCCTCGGGCGCATGGCCGGAAGCGACCATGCCCTCGCGCGCCTTGCGGATCATGTAATGGATGTCGTTGCCGACCGGGCAGACCATGGAGCAGCGCCCGCACATGCTGCAGGAGTCGTAGAGCAGCGGCTCCCATTGCGCGAGCATCTCATCGGTGATCAGCGGCTTGGATGCGCGCCCGAGCTTGGCGTCGATCCGATCCCTGGCGAGCTTCTTCAGCTTGCCCCAGACGGTGTACTCCTGTTCCCAGAGCAGGCGCAGCGGCTCGAGCTTATGGATCGGCGTGTACTGCGGGTCCTCGGTCTCGACGTAGAACGGGCAGGCTTGGGCGCAGAGACCGCAATGCACGCAGCTCGAAAAGAAGGCCGCGACCGGTGCATCGATCTCCTCGCGCCAGGCGTTGAGTCCGCGCTCAAGGGAGAAACTGTTGGCAGCTTGGGTCATGACTGGATCCCCTTACGGCCGAAGATGGCGCCGTTGTAGTAGCGGGCGAGGAAGGCGGTGAAGATGTGCGTGAGCTTGGTGAAGGGCAGCACGATCAGGAAGATCTCGGCGGCGAGGATGTGCAGGCCCAACGCCAGCGGATAGGGGTTGATCAGGCGGTGATAGGCCAGGTAGCCGGTGAGCACCGGCAGGAAGGTCACCAGCCAGATCAGGTAATCCTCGCGCGTGCTCAGGAAGCGCTTGACCGGATGCTTGAAGCGATGGATCAACACCGCGACCAGACCGAGCAGGGTGATCGCGGTGAGCGCATCGACGATGGGGTTCGGCAGCCCGGGCCAGCCGAGGCCGAGCGTGCTCTCGATCAACTCGATGTGCGGGATGAACAGCAGCAGTACGATGACGAAGCCAACATGCCAGAGCGTGCCGACCACCACATCGAAGGTGGAACGCTTGAAGGTGCCCGGGTCCGGGTTGAAGCGGCGATAGACGGTCTTCAGCCCAGGGATGATCTCGTTGCCGCGGGCGGCCGCGTAATTATGGGCGCGGCCAAGCGCGAGGATCTCGAACAGCCGAACCAGGATGCCGAGCGCGAAGATGGCGACGGCGATGCTGAACATCGGGCCTTTGGCGAAGAGAAGGAAGTCCATCGAGGTCATCACAGCGTCTCCTCTAATTGATCGGCGGTGACCGTGTCATGGCGCTCGACGGCGTGCTTGCTCTGCTGGCGGCTCATCAGTCCGGCGCCGACACCGACTGCGGCGCCGACGGCGCCGGCGGTGACCAGGAGATCACCGGGTGCGCCCGTCGGTACCGAGAGTGATTTGTAGAAGCGCCCCGCATCCCAGAAGTCCGGTTCGGAACAGCCGAGGCAGGGGTAGCCGGCCTCGATCGGCCAACTGGTGCCGCCGTTCCACTTCATGGTCGCGCAGGCGTTGTAGGTCATCGGTCCCTTGCAGCCGAGCCGATACAGGCACCAGCCGGCTTTGGCGCCTTCGTCGTCGAAGGTTTCCGCGAACCGGCCTTTGTCATAGAACGGGCGCCGGTAGCAGCGGTCATGGATCGATTGGCCAAAAAAGGCGCGTGGCCGACCATGCTCGTCCAGCTCGGGGAGGGTGCCGAAGGTGAGGAACTGCGCCAGCACGCCGGTGATGACCATCGGCACCGGCGGACAGCCGGAGACGTTGATCACCGGTTTGTGCTTGACGAGGTCTTGCACCGAGACCGCGCCGGTCGGGTTGGGATTGGCCTTGGGCAGACCGCCGAAGGCGGCACAGGTGCCGACCGCGACCACGGCGGCGGCGCCCTCGATGGTCTCCATCAGCATCTCGTAGTTGCTGATGCCGGCGATGGTGGAATAGCCGGGGTTGGCGCGTGGACCAGGTAACGAGCCATCGACGACCACCAGGTATTCCCCGGCGTTGAGCGTCATCGCCTGCTCGCGCGCATGCTCGGCGGCATCGCCGGCGGCAGCCTGCAGGGTGTGATGGTAGTCGAGCGAGATCACATCGAAGATCAGGTTCTCGACGGTGGGGGAAAAACTGCGGGTCAGGGATTCGGTGCAGCCAGTGCATTCCTGGAACGAGAGCCAGATCACCGAGGGCCGGCGCGCCTGTTCGAGCGCTTTCGCGATGGCCGGTGCCATGGTGGGCGGCAAGGCCATCATCGAGGCCGTGGCGGCGCAGAATTTGAGGAATCCACGGCGTGACACCCCGTGCTGGCGCAGGCTTTCGCCCAAAGTCTTCGATGTGGCCATCGTTTCTCCTGCCATTGCTGAAAACTCAGCGGTCAGTGGCGGGACTTAGCCGCCGGGTCGGCCGCCGGATCGGCCGCCGCCGACACGAGCGCGGCGTCCAACGCGGCCAATGAATCGGTCATGTCGGCACGTGGTGCGCGCAGCATCTGCGGCACCTCGTCGACTTCGATCTGTAGCGCAATGCGCTCGCCATCGACGTTGGCGTAATCGAGCACCCATACGCCCGCGAAGCGGGTTTCCCAGATACGCGTGGGTCCGAGCGCATCGACCTGAGCCGCGACCTCGCCTTGCCCGAGAAGCGCCATCAGCCGCGCTTCATCACCGGGGCCAAATGGCATCGCGCCCAAATCGATGCGAGTCGTCTCGCCTTGCTCGGCGAGGCGGGCAAGGGCATGGCGGATTTCATTCAGGATCGGCACGGCATGACCGAACTGCTGCGGTTCGGCATCGGGCTGCTCGATGCGAATTGGAATGTCGGCAAACGTCGCCATCAGTGCTGCCTCCATTGGTTATTGGTTATGTTAGACATTGCTTATCCAGTCGTGTTTGACCTAAAGCACGGTTTGCTGCAACTGCGCTCAGGCGCGCTCGGCGTTGCGCCAGCGTTGCAGTAAGGCCTGGATGCGGGCGACCCCCTCGGGCACCGCTGCGGCCACCGGGGGCGTGAGCTGGTCGCCCCAGTCGATCTGTTGCGGCTCGATGCCGATCAAGGCGCGCTGGGCGGGGAGGCTGTCGGTCAGGCGGGCGATATCGAACAGATCGGCGAGGCTGACCTCGTGCACGCTCTTGGCGTGCTTGCTCAACTGTTGGTCCATAGCCTCGCCCTCGAACAGCCGCACCGTGCCCGGCGGGTCGCCCATCGCGGCGGCATCGACGACGATCAGGCGCGCGGCCTCGCCGATTGGCCCGGCGAGGGTGAAGCTCAGGGTGCCGCCATCGTAGAGTCTGAGGTCGGGGTCGGTCTCGGCCGTCGGCTCCAAGGCGCGTAACACGGCGGCACCGACCGCCTCGTCGGTGAGCAGGATGTTGCCGAGACCAAGGATCAGGGTGCCTGTGCCGGGCATAGTAGTGCCTCTGGTGAGTGGGTCAACGACCCCCGATGGCAACGGGGGTAGCGGGGGACATAAACGGGGGCAGCGGCGTGCGGATTGCTGTCGGGCGCTTGCGATGAGGTGGGCCCGCAGTTAGCCTCGGGCAGATGTCATATCATGATGGAGCGGCGCCCTATGTGCATGGGCATCCCAATGCAGATACGCCAGATCGATGGCTTCGGCGCACGGTGCGAGGCCAAGGGGGTCGAGCGCGAGGTGAGCCTGTTGATGCTCGACCCCGCCGAGCTGGCGGTCGGGGATTTCGTCGTCGTCCACTTAGGCCACGCCATCGAGCGGATTTCCGCCGAGCGCGCGGCTGATGCCTGGTCGGTCTACGACGAGATCTTGGCCGCCGAGGCGCATCCGCCTGGCGCGCCGGGCTGAGCGCGAGCGCGCGGTCGACGATGTTCAGCCGACGCTATCGACGAAGGCGTCGGCGATCTCGTACTGACGCTTGACCTCATCGAAATGCGCATTGCCATCGCTCTCGACGAGTTCGCAGTTGTTCGCCATGCGCGCGTGCATGGCGGCCTTCCAGGCGCGATTGGTCTTGGTGTCGAGCAGGCTGTCCGGGATCAGCGCGGCGGCGACCGCAGCGGCGACGAAGTGATCGGCTTGGGCGAGCCAGTCGGTATCCTTGCCGCAGTCGGTGTAGGTCTTGATCGACCAGGCCTTGGCCGCGCGGTAGGCGTCCTCGAGTTCCGGCGCCGAGGCGTCCGGGCGCAGTCCGCTCTCGAGCGCGCGCTTGACGCGCTCCTCGCGACTGAGATGGACGACACTGCGCGCGAAGCGCAGGCCGATGATCCGCTGCTGGTCGACGGGGAGCTTCTCCAACAGGTCACGGAGGTCTTTGTCGTTGCTGATGGTCGCCATGAGGGGAGGTCTCCGGATAGTCTTCTGCCGTCGAGAGGATCGCGGTCAGTCGTGGCTTGCGCCTGGACCGAGCACGCACGGCTCGATCCCGCAACGGGCCCGCGACGGCGCGGGTCACCATCGCCTACTATCTGGTTTTGACCACCCCGGTCGCATTGATTTGCATCACAGCCTTATGAAGCGAACCGTCTTCTTCGTTTCCGAGAGTACCGGCATCACCGCCGAAACCCTCGGTCAGAGCCTGCTTTCGCAGTTCGATAGCGTCGACTTCGAGCGGGTGTACATGCCCTACATCAATACCGAAGCGCGGGCGCAAGCGCTCACGCAACGCATGCGCGAGGCCGCCGAGCGCGATGGCGCCCGCCCGCTGGTGTTTTCGACCATGCTCGATGCGGGGATCGCGGCGATCCTCAAGCAGGGCGACTGCTTCCACCTCGAACTGTTCGAGGAGTTCGTCGAGCCGCTGAGCGAAGAACTCGGCGTCTCGCCCAGTCGCCAGTCCGGGCGCAGTCATGCGATCACCAAGCCGAGCATGTACACCAAGCGCATCGAGGCGATCAATTTCGCGATGGCCAATGACGATGGCATGCGCCCGGATAACTTCCGTCATGCCGACGTGGTCTTGGTCGGCGTCTCGCGCTCGGGCAAGACTCCAACCAGCCTCTATCTGGCCATCCACTATGGGCTGCGCGCGGCCAATCATCCGCTCACCGAGGATGACTTCGAGCGCGAGGCGCTGCCGCCCGAGGTCTGCGCGGTCAAGGACAAGGTGTTCGGTCTGACCATCGAGGCGCGCCGGCTGCATCTGATCCGCGAGGAGCGCCGCCCGGGCAGCGAGTACGCCTCGCTGGCGCGCTGTCGCAACGATATCCGCCTCGCGCACGAGATGTTGGGGCGGCTCGGCGTGCCGGTGCTCGATACCACCAGTCAATCCATCGAGGAGATCTCGGCGCAGGTGCTGCGTGGCCTGCGCAATTCCGGGCAACACTGATCTCAACCCTGACGGGGCCATTGAGATCGGCATGCCGAGCGTCGATAATGCCGCGCTTTCAGGGGGGCCGATGAACCATCGTGCTCCGGAAGCGACAGAGGGCGGAAGCAATCATGAAGCTCGGTATTCCAAGAGAGACGTGCGCGGGCGAGCGGCGCGTCGCGACCACCCCAGAGGTGGCCAAGAAGCTTGTCGTCAAGGGCTTCGAGGTGCTGCTCGAAGCCGGCGCCGGGGTGGCCGCGCATTATCCCGATGCGGCCTATGCCGAGGTCGGCGTGCAACTGGTCGAGCGCGCGGCTTGCTTTGGCGCCGATATCGTGCTGAAAGTGCGCCGCCCGAGCGAGGACGAGGCGCGCGCGGTGCGCTCCGGCAGCGTCTACATCAGCCTGGTCGAGGGCTGTGGCGAGGATCCGCTGCTCGCGCGCATGGTCGAGCATGGCGTGCAGGTGCTGGCGATGGAGCGCATGCCACGTATCTCGCGTGCGCAGTCCATGGATGCGCTCTCGTCGCAGAGCAACATCGCCGGCTATCGCGCGGTGATCGAGGCGGCGGCGCACTATGGCCGTTTCTTGCCGATGATGATGACCTCGGCGGGCTCGGCGAAGCCGGCGCGGCTGGTCGTGCTCGGCGCCGGCGTCGCCGGCCTGCAGGCCATCGCCACCGCGCGCCGGCTCGGCGCCGATGTGCTCGCCTACGATGTGCGCCCGGAGACCAAGGAGCAGATCGCTTCGCTCGGCGCCAAGCCGATCGAGCTGGATCTGGGTGGTGAGAGCGGCGCCGGCGAGGGCGGTTATGCGAAGGAACTCTCGGAGGAGGCCAAGGCGCGGCAACAAGCGCTCTTGGCCGATGAGCTGGCCAAGGCCCACATCATCGTCACCACCGCGCTGATCCCCTGCCGACCGGCCCCGGAGCTGATCGCCACCGAGGTGGTGGAGCGGATGCGCGCCGGCTCGGTGATCGTCGATCTGGCGGCGGCCAATGGCGGTAACTGTAAGCTTTCGGAGCCTGATCGGGTCGTCGAGCATCAGGGCGTGATCATCGTCGGCCATACCAACTATCCGTCGATGGTGCCGGCCGATGCCAGCGCCTTCTATGCGAAGAATCTCTCGAACCTCATCGACATCATGGTCGATGCGACCGAAACCGGTCTCGTGCTCAAGGACTTGACCCAGGATGAGATCACCGCAGCGATGCTGGTCCAGCGCTAATCCGCACACCAGGGCCATCGCCGGCCAATCTCGTTTGCGCTCATCCTGCCGCTCATCCACATCCAATCGGAGTCTCTCGGATGCCTGAATCCATCCTCGCGCTCTATGTGTTCGTGCTCGCCTGTTTCATCGGCTACTACGTGGTCTGGGGCGTTACCCCATCGCTGCACACGCCGCTGGTGGCCCTGACCAATGCCATCTCCGGCATCGTGCTGGTCGGCGCCTTGCTGGTCACCGGACTCGAAGAGGCCGGCATTGCCGCCTCCTTCTTCGGCTTTCTCGCGGTGCTGCTGGCGAGCATCAATGTCTTTGGCGGTTTTTTGGTCACTCATCGCATGTTGTCGATGTTCAAGAAGAAGAAAAAAGGCTGATCCGCAATGCAATTACCACTCTCTCCCACCACTCAGGCGCTAGCCTATCTGGTCTCGGCGATCCTGTTCATCTTCGCCCTCAAGGGGTTGACGCATCCGGCCACCGCGCGCCGGGGCAACCTGTTCGGCATGCTCGGCATGGCGATCGCGCTCGGTGCGACCCTCGCCGGCGCCGAAGTCCAGGGCTATTGGCTGATCGGCTTCGCCGGTGCCATCGGCGGCGTGATCGGTATCGTCGTCGCGCGGCGCATCCAGATGACGGCGATGCCGCAGTTGGTCGCCGCGCTGCACAGCTTCGTCGGCATGGCGGCGGTGCTGGTCGCGCTCGGCACCTTCATCAATCGCGCTCAGGCCGGCACCCTGGATGCGCTGCTCATCGGCGAACTCTCGGCGGGCATCGTCATCGGCGCCATCACCTTTACCGGCTCGGTGATCGCCTTTGCCAAGCTGCAGGGGATCATGTCCGGGGCGCCGATCAAGTTCCTGGGCCAGCATGCGCTGAACGCGCTGATCGCCCTCACCACCATCGCGCTGGCGGTGCACTTTGCCAGCACCGGCAGCTGGGTCTCGCTGGTGCTGATGACGCTGTTGGCCTTTGCGCTTGGCGGCACCCTGATCATCCCGATCGGCGGCGCCGATATGCCGGTGATCATCTCGATGCTCAACAGCTACTCGGGCTGGGCGGCGGCGGCGACCGGCTTTACCCTGCACAATCATCTGCTGATCATCGTCGGCGCGCTGGTCGGTTTCTCCGGCGCCATCCTCTCGTTCATCATGTGTCGGGCGATGAATCGCAGCATCATCAATGTGGTGTTCGGTGGCTTCGGCACCGACAGCAGCGCGAGCGGCAGCGCAGGCGCTGCGGTGGCGGCGGAGAAGGGCGTGAAGTCGGCCTCGGTCGAAGACGCGGTGTATTGGATGGAGGATGCCAATCGCGTCATCGTGGTGCCCGGTTACGGCATGGCCGTGGCCCAGGCCCAGCATGCGGTGAAAGAGATGATGGAACTGCTGCAGGCGCGTGACGTTGAAGTGAGGTTCGCGATCCACCCGGTCGCGGGACGCATGCCGGGCCACATGAACGTGCTGCTGGCCGAGGCCGACATCCCCTACGAGCAGGTCCAGGAGATGGACGAGATCAATCCGGCCTTCGCGAGCACCGATGTGGTGCTGGTGGTGGGTGCGAACGACGTCGTCAACCCGGCGGCGAAGGAGGACAAGAGCAGCCCGATCTACGGCATGCCGATCCTCGAGGCCGGCAAGGCGCGCCAGGTCTACTTCCTCAAGCGCTCCATGCGCCCGGGCTATTCAGGGGTCGATAACCTGTTGTTCTATCAGGACAACACCTCGCTGATCTTTGGCGATGCCAAGGACACCATCGAGGGCATGGTCTCGTCACTGAAGGGCGGCGGGCACTGAGCCGAGCCTTGCCTTATTCCCCCGGAAGTCGCCCGCATGGGCGGTGTTCCGGGGGCGACCAGCCAAACGATTGGCTCAGCCCTTGAGTTTGGCCTTGAGCAGGTCGTTGACCTGCTGTGGGTTAGCCTTGCCCTGGCTCTGCTTCATCACCTGACCGACGAAGAAGCCGAACACCTTTTCCTTGCCGGCCCGGTATTGCTCGACCTGCTGCGGGTTGGCAGCGATGATCGCGTCGATCATCCGCTCGATGGCGCCGCTGTCGGTGATCTGCTTTAAGCCCCTGGCCTCGATGATCCGATCGGCATCGCCTTCGCCGGCCCAGAGCGCCTCGAACACCTGCTTGGCGATCTTGCCGGAGAGGCTGTTGTCCTGGATGCGCTTGATCAGCCCGGCGAGCTGCTCGCTGCTCACCGGGCTCTCGCTGAGGTCGAGGCCGGCCTTGTTCAGCGCTGCGGCGAGGGCACCGTTGATCCAGTTGGCGGCGAGCTTGGCATCGCCGGTGCGATCGACCACCGCCTCATAGTAGGCGGCGGTGGCGCGGCTCGCGGTGAGCAAGGCGGCGTCGTAGTCGCTGATGCCGTAGGCATCGCGTAAGCGATGTCGCATCGCATCGGGTAGCTCCGGCAGGTCGGCGGTGGCCGCCTCGATGAAGGCGTCATCCAACTCGACCGGCAACAGGTCGGGATCGGGGAAATAGCGGTAGTCGTTGGCCTCCTCCTTGGTACGCATCGAGCGCGTCTCGTCCTTGTCGGCATCGTAGAGCCGGGTCTCCTGGACCACGCTGCCGCCGTCCTCGAGCAGCTCGATCTGGCGTTCGATCTCGAACGCGATCGCCCGGTGCAGGAAGCGAAACGAGTTGATGTTCTTGATCTCGGCGCGGGTGCCGAGCGGCGCGCCGGGACGACGCACCGAGACATTGGCATCGACCCGGAACGAGCCCTCTTGCATGTTGCCGTCGCTGATGCCGATCCAGCGCACCAGTTGATGGATCTTGCGCGCATAGGCCACCGCCTCCTCGGCCGAGCGCAGATCCGGCTCGGAGACGATTTCCAGCAACGGCGTGCCAGCGCGGTTGAGATCGATGCCGGTCAGATCGCCACCGGCGCCCGAGAAGCGCTCGTGCAATGATTTACCCGCGTCTTCCTCGAGGTGCGCGCGGGTCACGCCGATGGTCTTCAGCGCGCCGTCGTCGAGCAGGATCTCGACCTGGCCACGGCCGACGATCGGCAGCTCGTACTGGCTGATCTGGTAACCCTTGGGCAGATCGGGGTAGAAGTAGTTTTTGCGCGCGAACACCGAGCGCGGGGCGATCTCGGCGGCGATCGCCTGGCCGAATTGCACCGCGCGCCGCACCGCGCCCTCGTTCAACACCGGCAGCACGCCGGGCAGGCCAAGATCGACTGCACAGGCTTGGGTGTTGGGCGCGGCGCCAAAAGCCGTCGAGGCGCCGGAAAAGATCTTCGATTCGGTGGCGAGCTGGGTATGGATCTCCAGCCCGATGACAGGTTCCCA
Organism: Chromatiaceae bacterium; assembly: GCA_003562815.1. Classification (GTDB taxonomy): domain Bacteria; phylum Pseudomonadota; class Gammaproteobacteria; order Chromatiales; family Chromatiaceae; genus Lamprobacter. Next base: position 14,717 of record PWTO01000089.1, read on the forward strand.
TTGCATGCGAATTCGGTTCTCGTTAGTGGATCGCCGCGCGTGCTCGTCGCTCATTGGCCGGCTGGCGTCTGTGTGTGGATATCTATTCTTTTCTGCACTCGACTTTGGCCATTTTTCCGAGCGGTTTCCTGGCCGGTGAGCGGCCAGCGTCGGCAGGACAGCCAGAGACCGAGCGGCTGGCGGCAGCGCGAGGTGGGCGGTTTCGTCCGATGTCGATCAAAACGCCAAACCGAACCGCCCATGCCTGCTCTGCCGTGGTCGATTGTAGCCGTTTTAGCGCCGTTTGCCGTGCTGTTCACGCCACCGACCGGCGGTGTATCCGCAATACTGCTTTGATCCGGCCTACTTCAGCGTCGAGCGCGACGCCAAGGCCGCCGGGCTCGGCATCTGGCGCACGCCCGGCCTGCACCAACGGCCCTGGGAGGGGCGGCGGCGTTGAGGCGGCAGGCTCATGGCGATGGATTTCAAGCAAGGATCACGCCCGTTGGGCCGAATCGAGCCAAATCGAACAGTGCGGCTGATGCGAACTGTGACCGAGGTCGCCGTTTTGACCGTTTAGCAAGGCGGTGCATTGGTCGGCGCCTATGCCTGGAGGGAACACTTGCTAGACTCGCGCGAGGCGCAGTGTGCGCTTGGGGTAGAGGATTGGGGAGCAGGTGGGGGATCGCCAGTTGTGGACGTATTAGCCGGTCAACTACCCCGGCCTAAAGGCCGGAGCTTGTGAAAGCAAGCTCGGTTGACCAGGGCAAGCGGCGAGAACCCGCTCCGTACATCACAGGTCGTCAAGACTTAACGAAGGGATGCTTCCTCAGTCCCGGACCCTGGAAGATCAGGATCATGCTGGCGAAAGGCAAAGCGCCGAAGGTGCAGATCGCTGCACAACGCCAATCCATGCTCGCTCTTGTTCGAGCAGGTGCTTGAGCGCATGCCCTGGCCGGCCAGACCGGCGCGACGACGACCGCGCCCAGCGAAGCCGCCTTACCTCACGCTTGTGGCGGCTTAGCAACAGTGGGCCAATCGATGATCAAGGCCGGCCTTATCATTAAATAACCAAACAAGACCTGTTTTATGGAATTTTTTCAAGAACTAAGAAAAGAAGTAAACATTGATTCACTGAAAGATCTTTTGCAAATCTCGACGCTTCCCGATCTTTGTTTTTTAATTGAATCTGCTATTTCAGACAAAGGCAATATCGGCGAAATATATTGCCTTTGGGGAAGTTTTTTTGTTTCACGCGAAGTCATTCGAAATGGTGTGCGTTTCTCATTATTAGATTGCCCACATGCTTTTTCTTGGACGATCACATATCATGAAAGCAAGAAGATGGTTGTTATTCACTGCACCATTGACGACCAAGACGCGGACCAAGAATTTTCTGAATCTATTCAAGATTTTGCGCTTAGCTGGCGTGACGGCTTAGATATTGAGGCCAGAGCGGCGTGCTCTGGGCACTGAACAACAGCACGGCGGCCAAGCCCACGGCCACGGCCAGCAATAGGATCGCCAACTGGCGGCGCAGCCAGCCCTCGGCGCGCGTCAGCACCTCCAATCCGGTCAACCCATCGCGCTCGCGCGCGAGCCACCAGGCGACCCAGGCCGCCTGCAAGGCGCTCAGCCCACGCAGGGCGCTGCGGCTGATGCGCCACAGCCACCGGCAGCCCTTGGCAACTGGCCACCACAGATCGCCGGCAGGCAGCCAGTGGCTCAGCCATGGCGCCACGCGGCGCAGGCTCCAGCCGAGGGTCAGCGCCAATAGCAGCCCGAGTCCCAGCGGCCAGAACAGATCCGGGAGCGCGGCGAGCGGCGGCCAGGCGAAGCCGCCTCCGCGCCCACCGGTCAAGTCACCGGCAAGCCGATCGGCCCAAAACGGCAGGCTGAGCGTGGCGAGGATACTCAGCAACCAGGCCAGCGGCATCGGCGCGAGCGCCCGTTGACCGTCGGCGCTGGCACGCGCGCGCTGTTGCCACTGGCACCACAATGTGCGCACCATGAGCACTGTGGTGCCCACAGCGGCAAGGCTCAGCCAGATCACCAAAGTGTGCTCGCCGGCTGCGTCGAGCACCGTTTTGGTGCCCCATTTGGTGAGCAGTCCCGAGCCCAGCGCCCCGGCGAGCGAGAGTCCCGGCAGCGCCAGCAGGGTCCACAGCAGCCAGCCGGGCCAGGGCGGCGGGTGCCGGCTGATCCCGACACCGAGGAACAGCGCACCCTTGCTCAGGCCGTGATGCGCGGCGAATAGGATCACCAGCGCACTGAGCGCCGGCCAGCTTTCGGGCCGCAGCAGCCCGACCGCGACCAACGCCGTGAGCATGCCCATCTGGCTGACGCTGGAATAGGCCAGCACCGCCTTCGGGTGGCGTTGCACGATGCCGAGCAGGGCTGCCGCGAAAGCCCCGGCCAGGCCGGCCGAGAGCATCACCTGCCCCAACGCGTGAAAGGATGCATCGACAACGGCCATGCCAAGGGGCAGGGTGCTCAGCCAGCCGACCAGCCCGGCCTTGATCATCGCGCCGCTGAGCACGGCGCTGGCGGGGGTTGGCGCCACTGGATGCGCCAACGGCAGCCAAAGATGCAAGCCGATGACGCCAGCCTTGACCCCGAAGCCGAGCCAGAGCAACAGCCCCATCCACAGGCCCGCATCCGCAGTGGCCAGCGCCGCGCGCAACTGCGAGAGGGTGAGCGCCGAGGCGCTGCCAGCGCCCCACAGCAAGCCGGCCAGGATCATCGCCTCCCCAAGTACCGCCATCGCCAGATAGGCCAAGCCGCCGACGCGCGCCTTGGCGGTGTTGCAGTGGATCACCAGTGCGTAAGCGGCGAAGGTCATCAACGCGAAGCCGAGATAGAAGCTGGCGATATCCTCGGCGACGAGCAGCAGCAGATTGCCGCAGAGCGTCAGTTGCCAGGGCAGGGCAAAGCGCACCAGCCGCGATCGGCTGTCGGTGTCGCCCGCTGCCGCCTGGGCCTGCTCGGCGGCGAGATAACCACGCGCATACCAGCCCGCCAGCCCCCAAAGCAGGGCGGTAAAAGCCAGCAACAGGCGGCGTTGCCCGTCGAGTTCCCAGCGTCCCCCCAACAGCCAGGTTTGCAACGGCAGGCTGCCATCGGCACCCAGCACGGCGAGCGCGAGCGCCGGCAAGGGCGCGCTGATCCAGAGCCAATCCAAGGTCACCCGCGCGGGTGAAGGGGCAATCAGGCTCCGGAGCAGGGCGCGCAGCCCAAGCAGCAGCGGCCATAGCAGCGCGGTGTAGAGCAGGGGCGCGAGGGGCAGCTCAATCATATCAGCAGTGCGAGATAGGTCTGATTGACGACCCAGGTCGCCCACTGCAAGGGGCTGAATGGCAGCCCCGCCAGCATCCCGGCCAGCAGACTCAGCAGCGCCGTGGCCAGTGCCGGCAGCAACAGCCAGGCACTGGTCTCGAGGCGGCTCGGCGCGCGCTCGCACGGCCAGGTGCCAACCCCGTGCGCCGGCCCGGGGCGGAACCAGAGACGATTCAGGATGGGCAGGAAATACGCCGCGTTGAGCAGGGTGCTGAACACCAGCACCGCCAGTACCCAGGGCTGCTCGGCCTGCATCGCCCCCATGCCCAGCGTCCATTTGGTCACGAAGCCGACCACCGGCGGCAGGCCGATCATACCGAGCGCACCGACGGTGAAGGCGAGGCTGCTCAACGGCATGCGCCGACCGACGCCATCCAGTTCATCGATGCGATGAATACCCAACTCCTCGGCATAATTGCCGGCACAGAAAAACAGCGTGACCTTCATCAGCCCCTGATGCAGCAGGTGTGCGAGCGCGGCGATCGTGCCAAGCGGCCCGAACAAGCCGATTCCGAGCACGATATAGGCGACCTGACTGACGGTGGAGAAGGCGAGGCGCGGCTTGAGTTCTTCTTGCGTGAGCGCGCGTATCGAGCCGTAGACAATGGTCACACAGGCGATCGCCACCAGCCCATCGAGGACACCCAGCGCCGCGCTGAAGCCGATGCCGTAGACATCGTAGACCAGGCGCAAAATGCCGAAGGCGCCGGCCTTGACCACCGCCACCGCATGCAGCAGCGCGCTGACCGGCGCCGGCGCCACCATGGCCCGGGGCAACCAGCCGTGCAACGGCACCAGCGCGGCTTTCACGCCAAAGCCAAGGATCAGCAGCCAAAACAAGCCGATGAGCAGGGGGTGATACGCCTCCCCGAGGTGGGCCAGGATCTCGCGCTGGCCGAAGCGCAGATCCCCGGCCAAGACCTGCAAGGCCACCATGCCGACCATCAGCACCAAGCCGGCGCTGAGCGTATAGCGCAGATACACAGTGGCCGCAACCAATGCCTGCGGCGTGCCGCGATGCGCCACCAGCGGATAGGTGGAGAGCGTCAGCAATTCGTAGAAGATCAGCAGAGTAAACAGGTTGCCGGCCAGACTGATGCCGAGGGTGCTGGCCACGCAGAGACTGAAGAAGCCAAAGAAGCGCCGGCGATTGGGGGAGTTTTCCAGGTAACCAATCGCATAGATGGTGGTGAACAACCACAGCAACGAGGACAGCCCGGCGAAGGTGAGCCCGAGCGCGTCCACGCGCAGCACGAAAGCCAGGCCCTCGGCGACCGGGAACTCGACCGCGTAGACCTGTCCGGCAATCAGCCCCCGCGCCATCCACATCACCAAAACCAGCTTGGTCATCGCGGCAACGAGGTTGAGCGCAGTGCGCGCGCGCGCGGCCTGTTCCGGCAGCATGAAGATCACGCCGGCGGTGAGCAGCGAGCTGGCGAGCGTGGCCAGCGGCAGGAGGGCGCTCATGGCACCACCGTTTGGCCCAGCAAGGACAGCGGCCAGCCGGCCGCCAGGCCCAGTGCGATAGCGGCGAGGGCCAGCGTGAAGGCGATCAAGTCCATGCCCAGCGGTAGCGTGCACAGCATCGGCTCAGGGGCATCCTCGACGAACGAGCAGCGCAGCACCCGAAAGATATAGATCGCGGTGAGCAGCGTGCCTAACACCAGGACCAATACCCAGGGCCACTGGCCGGCCGCCAGCGCGGCTTGCAACAACAGCCACTTCGCGGTGAAACCAGCGCTTGGCGGCAGCCCCATGAGGGTCACCGCCGCCAGTCCAAAGGTCAGCAGCGACAGCGGTAGCCGGCGACTGGTGCCGGTGAGTCCCTCAAGCTGATTCTTGCCGGTCGAGAGCAGCAGATTGCCGACGGCCATGAACATCGCCGCCTTGGCCAGCGCGTGGCCGGCGAGCTGCAGCCAGGTGCCCTGCCAGGCCAAGGTCGCGATGTTCGCGCTGGTGCCGGCCAGCAAGGGGAAGGCCAGCATCAGATAGCCCAATTGGCCGACGGTCGACCAGGCCACAAGCTGCTTGAGCCCCGCCGCGCGCCAGGCCTGCACTCCGCCCCAGAGCACCGCCAGGCTGCCCAGGGCGCCGAGCGTCCAGGCGCCGGCGATGGCCTCGGGCAACAGCACGCGCCAGAGCGTCAGCAAAATGAAAAAGGAGGCCTTGACCACCAGCGCGCCATGGAGTGCGCTGACCGGGGTCCAGGCGCTGCCATGCACCGGCGCCAGCCAGCTGTGCAGCGGAAAGATCGCCGCCTTCAGCAGCAGCCCGCTCGTCAGCAGCGCGAGCGCAATCTGGGTGACCGCATCGGGTTGCGCGAGCGCCGCCAGGCCCGCCAAATCAAGCCGGCTCCAAGCACCGAGCAACAGGGCGATGCCGAGCAGCCAGGCGAGCGAGCCGACCAGTGCGTAGAGCAGATAGCGCAGACCTGCGCTCAGCGCCTCGATGCTGCCAGGCAGCAGCATCATGCCGACGGCGCAGAGCCCCATCAACTCCAAGCCGGCGTAGAGCAGGAGCAGATCGGCGGCGATCCAGATCAGCCCCAAGCCCAGGGCCAAGCCGCCCAGCAGCGGCCAGAGCCAGGCATAGGCGCGCGCGTCGAGGACGGTAGCGCGCGCATAGCCGACGGCATACAGGGCGCTGGCGAGCAGTAACAGGTGCGTCAGTAGCCATAACAACGCCGCCAGTCCGTCTAAGCGCCAGTGTAATACCAGTGGCCCGAGCCCCAGGCGTCCCGCCATTGGCCCTGCCTCCAGCCCGAGCGCCAGCCACAGCGCCACCAGCGGCAACGGCAGGGCGAGGAGCAACACCAACCCGCTGTGGCGCGGCGGGCGCACCCAGGCCAGCAGGCCAAGCGCCAGCGGTGCGCACAACAGCCAGAGCAGGTGCAACGGCGTCGGATTCATCGGGCCGAGTCCGCACTCGCCCCGAAGACGGCATTCAGGGTGATCTGATCGGCCTGGGCATGCAGGCGCAGCAACAGGGTCGCACCGAGCACCGAGCCGAGCAGTGCCACCACCAAGCCAACCAGGATCAGGCCCCAAACTTCAGCGCTCGGCCCGGCAACTCCGGCCAACAACAGGAACACCCCCGAGCCGAGCAAATTGAAGGCCAGCAACCGGCGCAATAGATGGCGATGGGTGACGAAGGCCCAAAGCCCGAGACCGAGGATCAACAGGCCGGTGGCGGCCAGCAGGCTGGTGCTGGATAGGTCATCGAGCAGCCAGACCAAGGCGGCCCCGATCAGCCCCAGCCAACACAGGACCAGCAGCCAGCGCAGCGGTGCCATCCAAAGCCCGCGCTGCGGTGTCTGATCCAGCTCGGCTAAGCGCGGCAACGATCCACGCCCGCGCAGCGTCCAGAGCAGCGTGCCGCCGGTGAGCAGCGCCCCGAACAGCGCCTCGGCTAGCGCCAGCCAGGGCGCGCCGAGCAGCAGCCAGGCCAAGGCCATGAGCAGCGCAAAGGCGACGAAGCCTTGGCAGGCACGCCACAGGTGCCGCTCCAAGAGGCAAACACCGGCTAGCGCGAGCAACAGCGCCGCCAACCCCCAGGCTACCATTGCAGCCACTAGCGAGCCGCACTCGTGGTTGTCGCTCGGTGGCGGGGGGTGCGGTGAGGTAACGTCTGTTCCATGATACGGATCGACCGGTAGCTGGTGTTGGCTCTAGGGGGGTATGCCGAGGGCTCAGCGCAGACGCGCGAGCGCGCAGTTTAGCCGATTCCATGTCTGCGCTCAGCGCGAGGATGCGCACCCGCAATTCAGGGTGACGCGGTTGCGTCCCTGCCCCTTGCTCTGGTAAAGCGCGCGGTCGGCGACGCAGATCAACAGACTGCTGAGGCCAACAACCACAGCGGCGGCGGCCGAAGGAGCCGATTCGCCATGTTCGCGCCGGCTCAAAAGCGACGCGAGCAACCCCGATCTGTATCGCCATCTGGACTTAGCGCTGAAGGACGCCGGCCAGCCAGCGGCAGCCGAGGATGCCTATCGCAAGGCGCTGGCGGTGGTCGCGCGCCGCGCGCCTGCGGACCTGGCAGCGACCGTGCCCATCACTCGGTCTCGCTGCTGATCAGGTACTGCTGGAGACTCAGGCGCGCGCGCGTTAGATCGGCCAGGTTTTGCGTTTGCATTTTTTTCATCACACCGGCGCGATGGTATTCCGCCGTCCGCACGCTGATGCCGAGGGCATCGGCCACCATGCGGTTGGTCTTGCCGGCGGTGATCTGTTCAAACACCTGCTGTTCGCGAGGCGTCAGGGTGCGATAGCACTCCAGCAGCCGTTGATCGATCGGGGCTGGCGAGGTTGCCGCAGCGCCCGGCGCTGCGGTGGGAGCGGCCGTCGGGGCCGCTCTAACGTCATCGAGGGTTTTCTGCACCAGCTCCAGCACCATCTGCGGATTGAACGGCTTGGTGATGAAATCGACGGCGCCGAGCTTCATCGCCCGCACCGCCATCGGGATGTCACCATAGGCGGTGATCACGATGGTCGGGATCTGGATGCCGGCGTCGCGCAACCGTTCGAGCAGGGTGATGCCGCTGATGCCGGGCAGGCGCACATCGGCGAGCAGACAGCTTACGCGGGTGTCTTGCAGGCGCCCGGAATCGAGCAGCTCGGCGCCGCTGTTGAACGCCACCGAGTGGATACACACCGACTCGAAGAGCATGCCGAGCGCATCGCGCAGCGCGGGATCGTCATCGACGATATAAACGACAGGTTGGTGATTCATAGAGTTGGCCGCCGCAGACATGGCCCCAATGATACCGGTTAATTGTCCCGATTACCGTTCCTAGACCCATAGAAAAACATTCCTATGGTACGTAAGCCGAACAGTGCTGCTTACGATTAGCGGGTTGGAATTGCGCCAACCGTCGGCGAATGGATCGCCGCTCGCGCCGTGCCCCGTGGGGTCGGTGGCGAGCGGGATCGGCCGGGAGGCCGACCGCCGACACGGTGCATCCGTCGCTGCTCGCGGGCGACCTGTCTCCAAAACGCCCAGACGTGCCGACCCCGATTCCTTGCAGGTAGGGGCCGGGCGGTTCTGGTGTGGCGATTGGGTCGTTCCGAGAGGTTCAGTGCGCGGCGCGCGATGGTGAGCGCCGCCGCTTGATGGGGGCCAAGGCCGTAGCGCTTGGCGAATTTCTCGCGGCCAATGAGTGAGGTGTAGGCCGGGTTGCGGGCGATCACTTCGAGTCCCGCGTCATGGGCGCGGGCTTTGAGGGTCGCGACGATCTGGTTGTACGCCAGCGCCGAGAGCATGCGCGC
>PWTO01000183.1 GCA_003562815.1 Chromatiaceae bacterium
CGAGCTGGACAGGTGAGATTGTCAACATCGGTTCTGCGAAGGTCATTCGCTCGAACGGCATCGAAATGGAACGCGACGAGAATGGCGCCCGTGGGATTTTCCTGCGGGCTTTGGTGGATTCACCCATCCTCCTTGAGGGTGCGCGTTAGCGTATGTTAACGAAACAGAATCAGGACGGTGAGACGGTTCTCGAGTTCACGCAACTCGCTCTTGCCCATGCTTTCGATCTCCTCGGCGATGAGCGTGATATCGGCTTGCTCGAGCTGGCCCGAGCGCAGGAGCGCCGCCTGACGGTTGGCCCACGCGTAAAAGTCGGTGTCGTAGAGGTCTTGAGTGGACATTGGGCTGGACATGAAGGGATGGGTGTTGTCTGGGGTGCGCAGCGGCAGAATCTTAACGGTTGGTAATCTTCGGTTCGGTTGCTGGTAAGGGCTGAGTCCGTATCCTTGCTTGCCGACAGGTCTCGACCCGATTGTGCAACAGGAGAATAGGCGATGGCGATGAGCGATGAGGCATCGGCGGCAGGCAGTGCGGCGCAGCAGGCGTTTGCGCAGGTTCGGGCCGACCTGGGCGAGCGCATCGTCGGTCAGGAGGGGTTGATCGAGCGCCTGCTGATCGCGCTGCTCGCCGATGGTCATCTGCTGGTCGAGGGCGCGCCGGGATTGGCTAAGACCACCGCGATCAAGGAGCTGGCGCGGCGCATCGAGGGCGATTTCCAGCGCGTGCAGTTCACCCCCGACCTGCTGCCGGGCGATCTCACCGGCACCGATATCTATCGGCCGGAGACCGGCGAGTTCCAGTTCCAGCGCGGGCCGTTGTTCCATAACCTGGTGCTGGCCGATGAGGTCAACCGGGCACCGGCCAAGGTCCAGTCGGCCCTGCTCGAAGCCATGGGCGAGCGCCAGATCACGGTGGGCGGGCGCACCTATCCGCTGCCGGAGCCGTTCCTGGTGATGGCGACCCAAAACCCGATCGAGCAGGAGGGCACCTATCCGCTACCGGAGGCGCAGCTCGATCGGTTCCTGATGCAGGCGCGGGTCGACTATCCGGACCCGAAGACCGAGCGTGGCATCCTCGCGATCGCCCGCGCCGAGGCGCGTGGGCAATGGCGCCAGCAGGCCGAACCGCCGCCGGTGATCGGTCGCGAGCAGGTCTTTGCGGCGCGCGCCGAGGTGATGAACCTGCACATGGCCGATAACCTCGAGGAATACTTGGTGCAGCTGGTCCTGGCGACCCGCGATCCGGCCCCCTATGACCAGGGCCTTGCGCGCATGGTCGACTATGGCGCGAGCCCACGCGCGACCATCGCGCTGGATCGCTGTGCGCGGGCGCGTGCCTGGCTGCGTGGCGGTGACTATGTGACGCCCGACGACTGCCATGCGGTCGCCTACGACGTGCTGCGCCATCGCATCCTGCTCAGCTATGCCGCCGAAACCGAGGGGCTGACGCCGGATGCGCTGGTCGCGCGGTTGATCCGTCAGGTGCCGATGGTTTGAGGTTGGCTTGGAGCGGCTAGCGCTCCCTGCCCTGAAGGACGGGGTTTCTCGCGGAGGAATTTGATGAATCTCAACGCCGACGAGCGCCTCTACCGCGTCGATGCCGACGAACTGGTGGCCTTGCGCGCCTCCGGGGAGCGCTTGCGACCGGCGCGTGTGACGGGCGCGCGCTCGGCCCTGGCTGGCGCGCACCGCTCGCGCTTCCATGGGCGCGGGATGGACTATCGCGAATCGCGCCACTATCAGCCGGGCGACGATATCCGCAACATGGATTGGCGCATCACCGCGCGCAGCGGCCATGCGCATGTGAAGGTCTTCGATGAGGAGCGTGAGCGGCCAGTGGTGGTGCTGGTCGACTTCAGCGCGAGTCTGTGCTTCGCCTCGCAAGGGGTGTTCAAGTCGGTGCAGGCGGCGCGCCTGGCGGCCTTGATTGGCTGGTCGGCGATCGGGCACGGCGATCGCATTGGCGCGTTGCTGTTCAGCGAGGCTGACGACATGGATGCTGGTGACAGGGGTCGGCACCGAGAGTTGTCGCCAGCCGGTGGGCGTCGCGGTCAGATGCGCCTGATCCGCGCCTTGGTGCAGGCGGACCAAGCAGCAGGCCAAGCGGTCGGCGGGTCGGTCGCCGATAGGGACAGCAAAAGCAACGGCGGCAGCAAGAGCAGCAGCGGTCTGAGCGCGGCGCTGATGCGGCTGCGTCGGGTCGCTCGGCCTGGCAGCTTGGTGTTTCTGCTCTCGGATTTCTATAGCGCCGACGCCGAGAGCAAACATCATCTCAGTCGCCTGGCCCAGCACAACGATCTCAATGCGATCCAGCTGCTCGATCCGCTCGAGCTGGCACCGCCGCCGCCGGGCCGCTATGGGATCAGCGATGGCCGGCGACGGGCGGTGATCGACACCGGCTCACGCGGCGAGCGCGAGCGTTATGCCCAGATGCTGGCGCAGCATCATCAACGCGTGCGCGAGCTGACGCTCGAGAACGGCATCGGCCTGCTGCAGTGCCTGACCACCGACGATCCGGCCGAGCGCCTGAGCGAGCTGCTCGCAAGCCGTGGCAGCAAGGGGCGCGGAAGCGTCTCTGGCGATCGGATCGAAGCGGCGCACCGGCCGCTCGAGGGAGCTTGATGTTGGCATCAGCGAAAAACGATGCGCCAGCCCCTGCTGCGGCGCAGCCGTCGCAGCCAGAGCAACTAGGCCAATCAGGCCAACTTAGCCAACCAGGGCCGCCTCCTGGACATGCTTCGGCGCCTGGGGCGAATCGGCCTGCGAGCATCGGCGAGCGCCTCGATCTGCGCGATATCCACCTGCCTGCCGCGCCCGGTTTTTGGCCGCCGGCACCGGGCTGGTGGCTGCTCTTCGCGCTGTTGTTGGCGTTCGCGCTCTGGCTCGGGCGATTCGGCTGGGGCCGATATCGACAGTGGCGTCGGCGTCAGCGCATCCTCGGCGAGCTTGATCGTCTGCAGGCCCGCGAGCTGCGGGGGCCGACGCTGGTCGCGGCGGTCTCGGCGTTGCTGAAACGAGTGGCCCTGAGCCGCTATCCGCGCGCCGAAGTGGCCGTGCTGACCGGCGATGCCTGGGTCGCCTTTCTCGATCGCAGTGGCGGTGATGGATGCTTCGCCCAGGGTGCCGGTCGAGTGTTGGCCGAGGGCGCCTATGCACCGGAGATCGCCGACATCGACGCACAAGCACTGTTGGCCGTCGCGCGCGATTGGCTGCGGAGGAATAGCTGATGGAGAGCATCGCTGATGGAAAGGCCTGAGCAGCGACTGATGACGCACTCGGCCGCGCCTGCCGGGATCGATGGCCACCGGAGGCGAGACGGATGGATGGCTTAATGTCTGGGGCCGCATTCGCGTTCGCCTGGCCCTGGATGCTGCTGGCGCTGCCGTTGCCCTGGTTGCTGCGGCTTGTGCTACCGCGCGCCGAGCCGGCGCGTATGTCGGCCTTGCGGGTGCCGTTTTATCGGCTGCTGAGCGTCGAGCAGCCGGAGGCCGCGCCCGTACCTCGGCGTTGGCCGCTGTTGCTCGCGCTGCTCGCCTGGCTGTTGTTGGTGTTGGCCGCCGCGCGTCCGCAATGGCTGGGCGAGCCGGTGCCCCTGCCGATGGCGGGTCGCGATCTGATGCTGGCGGTCGATCTCTCGGGCTCGATGACCGAGGAGGACATGGTGATCGGCACCCGCGTGGTGGATCGGCTGACGGCGGTGAAGGCCGTTGCCGGCGATTTCATCGAGCGGCGCGAGGGCGATCGCGTGGGGCTCATCCTGTTCGGCGAGCAGGCCTATGTCCAGACGCCCCTGACCTTCGATCGCGCGACGGCGCGCACGCTGCTGTTCGAAGCGGTCGTGGGGCTGGCCGGCCGCGCGACCGCGATTGGCGATGCGATCGGGCTTGCGGTCAAGCGCTTACGCGATCAACCGAACGAGGAGCGCGTGCTGGTGCTGTTGACCGATGGCGCTAACACCGCTGGTAGCATCGCGCCGCTGAAGGCCGCTGAGCTGGCCGATGAGGCCGGAGTGCGCATCTACACCATCGGCGTCGGCGCCGATCCGCGCGCCGGATTGGGTGCCTTCGGGCTGAGCATAGGCCGCAATGCGATCGATGAGGCGACGCTCTCGGCCATCGCCGAGCAGACCGGTGGGCGCTATTTCCGCGCGCGCGATGTGCGCGAGCTGCAGGGGATCTATGGGCTGCTCGATGAGCTGGAGCCGGCTGAATCGGATCGGCAGACCGTCCGCCCGGTCGCTGAGCGCTTCGCCTGGCCCTTGAGCGTGGCGCTGCTGCTCAGCGCCTTGGTCGCGGCCGGCCGCGTGGGGCTGATCGAGCGTGCGCGTGATGAGCTGCGGCGGTTGTTGCCGGCGTCTGCTCGTTAGCGCCGGCTCAGGGCCTCGGCCCAGCCTGGCTAACGGGCTCGACGAGCCGGCCGAGCGTGCCGTCCAGGCGTGACAACGGAGTCATTTGTGATGAGCGATTTCCATTTCATCGAGCCACTGTGGTTGCTAGCACCGATCCCGCTCGGGCTGCTGCTCTGGTGGATCTGGCGTTGCGATGTCGGGGCCTCGGCCTGGCGGCGGATTGTCGATGCGCGGCTGCTCTCGGTGTTGCAGGTCGGCGGTGGCGGGCCAACGCGCCAATGGCCGCTGCTGTTGCTGGCGCTGGGCTGGTTGCTCGCGGTGATCGCGCTGGCCAATCCGACCTTCGAGCGTGAACCCATGCCGGCCTTTCGCAGCGATGCCGCGCGTGTGGTGGTGCTGAATCTGTCGCGCTCGATGCTGGCCGAAGATCTGACCCCGTCGCGCCTGGCGCGTGCGCGCTACAAGGTCGCCGACATCCTCGCCCGCAGCGCCGATGGTCAGATCGGGCTTGTCGCCTTCGCCGGCGATGCCTTTGCGGTCTCGCCGCTGACCGATGACGCCGAGACCATTCGCGCCATGCTCAAGGCGCTGAGCCCACAGATCATGCCGGTCCAGGGCAGCCGACCGGATCGGGGGCTGGATCTCGGGCTGGATCTGCTGCGCCAGGCCGGCGCCCGCAACGGCGAGGTCATCCTGCTCACCGACGATGCCGGTGGGGTGCGCGCGACCGAGGCCGCCAAGCGGCTGCGCGAGGCCGGTCATGTGCTTGGAGTGATCGGCGTCGGCACCGCCGAAGGCGCGCCGGTACCCGGTATGACGAGCGCCGATGGACCGGTGATTGCTCGGCTCGACAGCGCCGCGCTAGAGCAACTCGCCAAGGCGGGTGCGGGCCGCTACGCCAGCCTCAGCAGCAGCGATCGCGACCTGGATCGAGTGTTGATCGATCCCCGCACCCGTGCGCGCGCACTCGCCGAGCGCGATCCCATGCTGGCCGAGCGCTGGCGCGAGTTGGGCCCCTGGATCGCGGTGCTGTTAGTGCCCTTGGCGGCGCTTGCTTTGCGCCGTGGCTGGCTGGTCGTGCTATGGCTCACCCTCGCGCCCGGTGCGCTGATGCTGCCGGCGCCGGCGCTGGCGTTCGGCTGGGCCGATCTCTGGCAGCGCCCGGAGCAACGGGCAGCGCAGGCATTCACGGCGGGTGAGCTTGAGCGCGCGCGCGCGCTGGCGACGAATTCGGCGCTGGCCGGCAGCGCTGCCTATCGGCTCGGGGATTATGCTGAGGCGGCGGCACGCTTTGGTACGGATGACAGCGCCACCGCGCATTACAATCGCGGCAATGCGTTGGCGCGCGGCGGCGAGCTAGAGGCGGCATTGGCTGCCTATGACGAGGCCCTCGCGCGCGATTCTGAGTTCGCGGATGCGCGCCATAATCGGGCGCAGGTCGAGGCCGCGCTGCGCGCACAAGCGCAGCAGCCCCCACAGCAGGAGGATCAAGACGGTGAGTCGCAGGCAGCCGAGGCCGAACAACAGCAGATGGACGATGCTGAGGGCGATACCAGCGCGGATGAGCACGGCGAACGGCAAGATCGACAGCCGGCATCGGACGAGCGCCCAGCTGGTCAATCCTCGGCCGATCGGCAGCAAGACGACACCGATTCCGCCGATGCGTCTAGCGCTGTCGATCGAGGCTCGGCCGAGACATCGGCGAAGAGCGCGTCGGCGTCGCCAGCCAATTCGGCCACGGATGCCGAGCGCGGCGAGCAGGCCGCCACCGACTATCGTGACCAGGCCGCGCAAGCGAGCGCCGATGATGGCGCTGAACGATTCGATGATCAGCACGATGGGTCAATGCGCGATGAGCCGATGAATGACCTCGACACGCGCACCGCAGCCGATGTGGCTTCCACGGCGTTGGAGCCGCAGGAGCGCGAGGCACGCCAAGCGGCCGATCAATGGCTGCGGCGAATCCCCGATGATCCGGCCGAGCTGTTACGCCGGAAATTCCTCTATCAGTATCAGTTGCGTCAACAGAGCGCGGATCGGCCCGCTGGCGAGACGCCTTGGTGATTTACGATGACCTCTGTTTTCGTCTCTCGACAAGATCGCATCGCTCCCGATGTCGCGCCAATCGTGGTAGTCGCGCGACTCGCGCCCATTGCGCCCATCGTGCCCATCGCCGCGCGCGCCTGGAGTCTGCTTGCGCTGCTGGGCTTGCTAATGCTGCTGTCGCCGGGCCTGAGTCTGGCCGCCGAGGCGCATGCCTCTCTCAACCAGACCCAGGTCTACGAGGGCGATCGGGTGCTGTTGACGATCGAGGTCGCGGGCGAACTCACGGGTCGCGCGCCGGGCGAGCAGCCGAACCTCGGTCCGTTGGACAAGGACTTCGAGGTCGCCGGCGTCAACACCTCGCAGCAGACCCAGATCATCAATGGTCGGCGCTCGGATAAAACCAGCTGGCAGATCGCGCTGCTGCCGAAACGGCTGGGCCAGCTCGTGATTCCGGCCATCCAGGTCGGCTCGGCCGCCACCGAGCCGCTGCGCCTGCAGGTCGATGCGGTGCCCGAGGGCGGGCTGGGCGCGCCTGGCGATCTAGTCTGGATCGAGGTTGAGCTGGGCGGCGATGCCGATGGATCGGCTGATGCCTTGCCGACCGAGACCCTCGTGGTTCAGCAACAGGTGCCGCTGGTGGTGCGTGCGTATAGCGCGCGGCCGCTGCTCGATTACGCGATCGAGATGCCAACGCTCGAGGACGGAGTGCTGACGCGGATTGGCCGTGACCAGGGCCGCTTGACCACGCGTGACGGCCAGCAGTACCGGGTCATCGAGCGCCGCTACACCTTGAGTCCGCAGCGCAGCGGGACTCTGCGTATTCCGCCGATCCTCTTCGAGGCCGAACTCAGCACCGAGCGCGCACGCCGAGCGGACGCACTCGGAAGGGGCGGGTTACCGGACCTGTTCGACGATCCGCTGTTCGAGCGCATGCGCGGTAGTCTGCGGTTTGGGCCAACCGGCTCGCTCTTTGAACGCGGCGAGCCGGCGCGCGCGCGAACCGAGGCCTTGGTGCTCGAGGTCGCAGCCCGTGCCGAGGGCTTCCGTGGTGAGCATTGGCTGCCGGCGACGGCGCTTGAGATCAAGGATTCCTGGAATCGCGCCGATGGTGGCCAGCCACCGGCACTCAGGCTTGGCGAGCCGGTGATCCGAACCCTGACCCTGATCGCGCGGGGATTGGCCGGCAATCAGATCCCGGAGATCGAGCGTCCGGCGCCGGCCGGGTTTCGGATCTATCCGGGGCAGACTCAGACCGAGACGCACAGCGACGGCGAGACCCTGATCGGTATCAGTCAACAGCAGATGACCCTGATCCCGACGCGCGCTGGAGATATCGAGCTGGCGCGTATCGAGGTGCCCTGGTGGCACACCGAGGCCGGCGAGGAGCGCACCGCAACGGTGCCGGCGTTGGCGCTGACCGTGGCCGGCTCGGTTGCTGATGCCGAAACGCTCGCGGGTGCAGAAGCGGCAGGTGCGGGCGAGCATTCGGCTGTTGGGCAGGCTAAGCCTGCTCAGGGGGCAGGGCAGGCGGACGTTGATGCTGCCAGGGTCGGTGAGGACGTGGGGGCGAGTGCTGGGTCCCAAAGGCTTAAGCGGCTCAAGGGGCTGCTGTTCGTGGCATTGATTGCACTCGGCGCTGGCTTGCTCTGGCAACGTCGGCACTGGCTGCGTGAGCACTGGCCACATGGACGCTGGCTACATGGGCGCTGGCTGCGTGAGCGTTGGCAGCATCGACGCTCGACGCCCGTGCGGGCGTTGGAGGCCGAAGTGCGAAGCCCTGTGCCGAATCAGGCGCGCCGCGCGCGCGATGCCGTCTCCAGTGCCTGCGAGCGCAATGATCCGCGCGCGGCGGCAACGGCACTGCTCGCCTGGGCTGCTCAGCGCTGGCCGGATGCGCCACCGAGCGGCCTACGCGCCTTGGCGGAGCGTGTCGATCGAGGCGGACCGGCGATCCGGGCGTTGGAGCGGCGCCTCTACGGTGCTCCCGATGGTCAGGCCGATTGGCAAGGCGAAGCGTTGTGGCTGGCGGTCAAGGATGGCTTGGGCGCTCGGCCGGCGGCGGCTGACGCCTCCGACGAGCCGCTCGCGCCTCTCTATCCGCGCTAAGTCTTGGCCGCAGCCGAGTCGGATGACTGTGGTATGGTAAATGGCCGATCGCATCGGGTGCGCTGTCACGGGTCTGGGTCGAGCGTATGACCAAGGCGCTGGACGCGTTGCATCCTTCTCTCCGAGGCTCTGGGTAACCTGCATGACCTCTGCCGTCGAACTCGCTGACTACTGCCATCGTCTCCTGGGGGTCGAGCGGTTCACCGACTACTGCCCGAATGGGCTGCAGATTGAAGGTGATCGACCGCTGCGCCGCTTGGTGACCGGAGTCAGCGCGAGTCAGCGCTTGATCGATGCCGCGCTGGCCGCCGAGGCCGACGCCCTCTTGGTGCATCACGGCTTCTTCTGGAAGTCCGAGGCGGCGCCGCTGACTGGGCTCAAGGGGCAGCGGATCAGAACGCTGATGCGCGCTGGCCTGAGTCTGTTCGCCTATCATCTGCCCTTGGATGCACATCCTGAACTCGGCAATAATCGCCAGCTGGCGGATGTGCTCGGGCTGCTGGATGCGCGCCCCAGCTCCGGCGC
Source organism: Chromatiaceae bacterium (assembly GCA_003562815.1). Lineage (GTDB taxonomy): Bacteria > Pseudomonadota > Gammaproteobacteria > Chromatiales > Chromatiaceae > Lamprobacter. The sequence continues at coordinate 9,025 of PWTO01000183.1, forward strand.
CGACGATCTGCTCTGGTGTGGCCGCCTGGCCGAACCACTGTCAGGTGCCGCACTGGCCGAGCATGTTGCCCGCGCGCTTGGGCGCGAACCTTTGCATCTCGCCGTGGTCAACCGTCCGTTAAGCCGCATTGCCTGGTGTACTGGCGCCGCACAGGGTGCGATCGAACGGGCCGCAGCGCTGGGCGTCGATGGTTACCTCAGCGGGGAGGTCTCGGAACAGACCGTGCATCTCGCGCGCGAGCTGGGTATCGACTACCTTGCGGTTGGCCATCATGCCAGCGAGCGCTATGGGGTCCAGGCCCTCGGCGCACACCTAGCCGCCCACTTTAACCTGGAGCATCGGTACATCGAGATCGAAAACCCTGTGTAAGGGTCGCAACCCATGCTTTACACTGGTTTTTTGACCTTTGTCGTGGTTCATCAGCAAGCCTTCGGCTCTCATACAAACATGATTATAGGCATTGTAAAACCCTGATCAGTCGGGGGCTTTCTTGACCTGGGTTGGCCGCTTCATGGAAAATGCGCGGTCGGTTATGCAAAGCTTAGCGATATTCTTCATTTCATCATCAGACTGTTCGACCGTCTCGTCGCGCGGGAGGTCGTTCATCGAGCCTAGCGAGGGGTCGACAAACGCATGAACGAACAAGGCACGGATAAGGGCCGCAGGCGCATCCTCGTCGCCGCAACGAGCGCAGTCGGTGCTGTCGGCGTCGGCTTTGCGGCCGTCCCTTTCATCGCCTCCATGAATCCGAGTGCCAAGGCGCGGGCCGCAGGCGCTCCGGTCGAGGCAAACGTGAGCAAGCTGGAGCCCGGCGCGCTGCTGCGCGTCAAATTCCGCGGCCAGCCGATCTGGATCGTGCATCGCACCGACGAGATGCTCGAGGCGCTGCCGACGCTGGATTCCCGGCTGGTGGATCCAGGCTCCGAGCTTGACAGCCAGCAGCCTGCGTACTGCCAGAACCCGGTGCGGGCGATCAATCCACGGTACCTCGTGGCGATCGGCATTTGCACCCATCTGGGCTGTTCGCCAACCTATCGCCCCGAGGTGGCGCCGGACGATCTCGGCCCGAGTTGGAAGGGAGGTTGGTTCTGTCCTTGCCACGGGTCGAAGTTCGACCTGGCGGGTCGGGTCTACAAGGGGGTTCCGGCACCGACGAATCTCGTCATCCCGAAACACACCTATCTGAACGAATCCACTATCCTCATCGGTGAGGATGAAGCAGGAGCCGCCTGATGAGCGTTGAGACGGTAGAAACAGCGCCGAGAGGGTTTCTCGGTTGGCTGGATAAACGTTTTCCGGTGATGCACGTCTGGAACGCGCATCTGGCCGAGTACTATGCACCGAAAAACATGGGGCTGTGGTCGATCTTCGGCTCGCTGGCCTTGGTGGTGCTGATCATCCAGATCGTCAGCGGTCTGTGGCTGGCGATGGCCTATAAGCCATCCGCCGCCGAGGCCTTCGCCTCGGTCGAGTACATCATGCGCGATGTCAACTGGGGCTGGCTGCTGCGCTATATCCACTCCACCGGCGCCTCGTTCTTCTTCATCCTCGTCTACCTGCACATGTTCCGCGGGCTGATGTGGGGTTCGTACAAGAATCCCCGCGAACTGCTCTGGATCATCGGCGTGGTGATCTATCTAGCGATGATGGCGACCGCGTTCTTCGGCTACCTGCTGCCGTGGGGGCAGATGTCGTACTGGGGCGCGCAGGTGATCGTCAACCTGTTCGCGGCGGTGCCGGAGATCGGTGCGGATCTCTCGACCTGGGTGCGTGGCGACTATGTCATCTCCGATGTTACCCTCAACCGCTTCTTCGCCTTCCACTTCGCGATTCCATTCCTGCTCGTGGGGCTGGTGTTCGTGCATATCGTTGCGCTCCACCGGGTCGGTTCCACCAACCCGGATGGCGTCGAGATCAAAAAAGGGCCTAAGGGTAACCAATGGGATCCGAATCAGCCGGCCGATGGCATCCCCTTCCATCCCTATTACACGGTGAAGGACATCACGGGCCTGATTGTCTTCCTGGCGATCTTCTCGGCCGTTGTGTTCTATGCGCCGGATCTCGGCGGGCTCTTCCTTGAGGCGCCGAACTTCCAGCCGGCCGATCCGCTGAAGACGCCCGAGCATATCGCGCCGGTCTGGTACTTCACGCCCTATTACGCGATGCTGCGCGCAGTGCCGCCGATCGGGGGCTCGCAGTTCCCAGGCGTGGTGGTGATGTTCGGTGCGATCCTGATCATGTTCTTGCTGCCCTGGCTGGATCGCAGCCCGGTGCGCTCCATGCGTTACAAGGGCGTGCTCTCGCGCTTCTTCCTGGGTGCCTTTGCGGTCTCGTTCGTGGTGCTGGCCTATCTTGGACTGATGCCCTCCACCGATCTCTACACCCTGCTTGCGCAGATCTTCACCGTGGTGTATTTCGCCTTCTTCCTACTGATGCCGATCTACACCAAGCTCGAAAAGACGAAGCCGGTCCCGGAGAGGGTGACGTCATGAAACACGCAATCCTTGCACTTGCCCTCTTGTTGACCCCGCTGGCGGCAATTGCCTCCGGTGGCCATGGCCCGGCGCTGCAGAATGCCAACGTCGATCTGAAGGATCGGTCGTCGATGCAGCGTGGCGCTAAGTACTTCGTCAATTACTGTCAGGGCTGTCACTCGTTGCAATACATGCGCTATCAGCGCATGGCCCAGGATCTGGGTATCCCCGAGGATGAACTGCGCGAGAATCTGCTGTTCGGCGATGCCAAACCGACCGACATGATGACCAACGCGCTCAAGCCCGCCGACGGGGAGGCCTGGTTCGGCACCGAGATCCCGGATCTGACGCTCGTCACGCGTTGGCGCTCGCCGGATTGGGTCTACAGCTACCTGAAGTCCTACTATGTCGATGACAACCGGCCCTATGGCGTCAACAATCTGGTCTTCCCGGATGTTGGCATGCCGCATCCCTTCGTCCACTTACAGGGCATCCAGGCGCCGGTTTACGCCGGCGGCCATGGCGAGGAAGACGGTGGGCATGTGGTCGGCGTGAAACTGGTCGAGCCCGGTCAACTGACCCCGGCCGAGTACGATGTGATGGTTCGGGATCTGACCAACTTCCTGACCTATGTCGGCGAGCCCTATAAGCTCGAGCGTCGCCAGCTTGGCCTCTATGTGCTGCTGTTCCTGGGTCTGATGTTCATCCTGGCCTTCTACATGAAGCGCGAGTTCTGGAAGGATATCCACTGATGCGTGCGCTGTCGGCAAGGTCGCGACCTTGCCGACGCTCAGTATTGACCCAAGGTGAACGGTCGGCAGCTAGGCGCTGCCGGCCGTTTTTGCGTTGAGCGCGTGCCCAACCCGCTCGTGCCGGCTTCAGTTGACCCTGAGCGATGGAATTCGGTGTATCCTTGCCGCTTGGCGCCAAGCTCCGGGGAGAGCGGGCCCTGTCCTTGGGATCTTCCCATCACCATCTGTAGCCTGCTTCTGCGTTCCCCGTTGCGCGGCGGTAAGCTCTTCGTCAGGAAACAGAGCCAGTGGCTGGCAACAGACGATCGACCATGACGCTCTTCTCCGACCCGACCTGCCCTTATTGTCATCGCGTGCGGATGGTGATCGCCGAGAAGCGCATCAACATTGAAATCGTCGATGTCGATGCCCAGGCCTTGCCCGATGAGCTGATGGATTTCAACCCGTATGGCACGGTGCCGACCCTGGTCGATCGTGACCTGAGGCTGTACGAGTCCCTCATCGTGATGGAATACCTGGATGAGCGCTTCCCGCATCCGCCCTTACTGCCGGTCGATCCGGTTGGGCGTGCCAATGCGCGCTTGTTTATCTATCGCATCGATCGTGATTGGTACGATCGGATGCGCATGATCCGCACCGCCGATGCCGCAACGGCGCGTCAGGCGCGTCAAGAATTGGTCGACAGCCTGGTCGCGGTGGCGCCGATCTTTGCGGCGAACCGCTTCTTCATGAGCGATGAGTTCTCGCTCGTCGATTGCTGTGTCGCGCCGCTGTTGTGGCGTTTACCCGTTCTCGAACTCGAACTCCCTGCGGCGGCAAGCCCTGTCACTGAGTATGCCGCGCGTATCTTCGAATGGCCGTCGTTCCGCGCTAGCCTGACCGAGGCTGAGCGCGAAATGGTGACCGACCTGGCCTAGACTCTCGGAGCCGCCGATGACGTCGAATCGACCCTACCTGATCCGCGCCCTCTATGAGTGGATTGCCGATAATGGAATGACACCCCATCTGCTGGTCAACGCCGACCGCACGGATGTCGTGGTTCCGCATGACTATGTCGTTGACGGGCGAATTGTGCTCAATGTAGCTGCGAGCGCTGTTCAAGGTCTCGTGCTTGGCAACGAAGCCATTCTTTTCTCGGCCCGTTTTGGCGGGCGCCCGTTCCCGGTCGAGCTGCCGATTGCCGCGATCGCCGGCATCTACGCGCGCGAGAATGGTCAAGGCATGCTCTTCGCCGAGGAAGACGACAGTGACCCCGCGTCTGGCGATGAGGAGGCGAAAGGCGCCGACGGGACCGATGCTGGCCCAGGTTCGTCTGACGGTTCCTCCGGCGGACCGAATGAGAAAACCAAGCGCCCGGCGCTACGCGTGGTCAAATAGCGAGTCAAGGCCTTGGTCGATTTGGTTCGGCCCACGGGCTCAAGCGTCATCGCTGACCTCGGGGAGGCCGAGGCTCAGATCGACCAGATGGAGCCCGAGCAAGACCAGATAGCCGCTGCTTCGTCTAACCCCTTCCGTGCTGAACTCGAACCGATAGACGCGGCGAATCCGCAGCCCTTGGGTGCGCCAGCGCAGCCCGAGCCGGCGCAGAGCAACGGCTTGATCGAGCAGTTGCACGCCGCGTTCCTGACAAGCGCTTTGCGCCAGACCGACCGCCATTTCGCGTGCACGCGAGGCATCGAGCCAGAACCAGCCTAGCAAGAGCAGCAACATAAGGGCGAGTAGCTGATCAATCACGCAGGGCCTCTCCGTCGCTGTGCCAGTCAGTGGGTGAACTCGGGGAGGCCGGATTCGCTCGAGTCGCACCGCTCGCTCGGACACGGCGACCTCGTTCGTTGGATCGGGTTGGATCAGGTCGGAAAGCGATCATAGGCGAAGCCTAGGGGCTGGTGCCAGTGATCGCGCTGCGCAGTCGGCGGCGACAGGCCGTGCACGCTCGGTATATCATGCGCCTCCGATGTGCAGCCCCAACCCGGTATCCGTGACCAATCAAACGCCCGCAGAACCCATCCGCGAAACCCAGATCGGGTCCACGCAGCTCACCCTGCTGGGCACCGCGCATGTCTCGCGGGCCAGTGCCGACAAGGTCGCCGAGCTGCTCGGTGACGGAGGTCTGGAGGTCGATGCCGTTGCGGTGGAACTCTGCCGCAGCCGCGCCGACTCGCTGACCGATCCCGACGCGCTCGCGCGCCTCGATCTGTTTGCCGTCATCCGTCAGAAGCGGGTCTACATGGTCGCCGCGAGCCTCGCCTTGGGCGCCTATCAACAGCGCATCGCCGACCAGTTTGGGATCGAGCCCGGTGCCGAGCAACGCGCGGCCCTGCGCTTGGCCGAGGCGCGGCACATCCCGGTGCTGCTGATCGACCGCGAGATCGGCATCACCCTGCGCCGGGTTGCGCATGCGCTTGGCTTCTGGCAACGCCTGAACCTCTTCAGCGGACTGCTCGCCGGGCTGCTCACGCGCGAGAAGGTCACCGAGGACGAGGTCGAGCAGCTCAAACAAGGCGACCTCCTCGAGGCCGCCTTCGCCGAGTTTGCACAGGATCGCGCGCGCCTGTTCGCGCCGCTGATCGCCGAGCGCGACCGTTACATGGCGGCCCGCTTGCGGCAAGAGGCGGAGCAATGCGGATATCGGAAGATCCTCGCCGTGGTCGGCGCGGGGCACTTGAAGGGGCTCTCGGAGCAGCTTGCGAATGATCGGGCCGCCCCAGCCGAGATCCTCGCCGCGCTCGATCAGGTGCCGCCACCGTCGCGCTTCTGGCGTGTCTTTCCTTGGGGCTTGGCGGCGTTGATCCTGGTCGTCTTCGTCTATGGGTTTACCCGCAGCACAGCACTCGGCTGGCACATGGTCGCCGATTGGGTGCTGATCAACGGCGGCCTCTCGGCATTGGGCGCCGCGCTCGCCGGCGCGCATCCGCTCACGGTGTTGGGCGCCTTCTGCGCGGCGCCTTTGACCTCGCTCAATCCAACCATCGGCGCTGGCATGGTCACCGGTGCCATTGAACTCTCGCTGCGCCGTCCTGCGGTGGGTGACTTCGGCAGCCTGCGCAACGATGTCACCAGTCCGCGCGGCTGGTGGCGGAACCGGGTCTCGCGGGTGCTGCTGGTCTTCATCTTCAGCACGCTGGGCTCGGCAGTGGGCACTTACCTGGCCGGATTCAGGCTGATCGATCACCTGATCGGCTAACGCGCGTCCCGCAGGCCGGCGTATCAGAACACGCAACAGGTCAACTGGAAGGGGATGTCATCAGGCGACTGTATCGGCCGACCACCCGAATTCGCCCGCATGAAGCGGAGACTGAAGCGATTTTTGTGGCCGCTGATCTCTGGATAGACGGCCCAATCCAGCCCGATGCCCACCCGGATCAGTTGGGCCGGAACTTGGAGATCCAACGCCTCTTGAAAAAACCCTTCCGGCGCGACCAGTGGACGTGGGGTCGCGCTGGTACGCGCCAACGACAGGACCATCCGGATAGCCTCGCTGACGGGCTGGATCTCATTGGTCCAGCCGGCAATGCGCGCGCGGCGCTGCTCGATCGGCTGGGTCAAAAAGTAATGATAGAGCGGTACGTCGAAGCTACAAGCGCCGCCCGGAATGCTGCTGCGCTGTGCGATCGCCTTGAGAAAGTCATCATCGCGGGCCATGCTGCCGATCTGCCCTGGAATGTCGTGGATACTCGCAGCGGCCCGCTCCAGTCCGTCGACGACCTCTTTCAGCGCGGCTTGATCAACGCCCGGCTGATGGCGGACCCGTGCGAGCGTTGAGAGATTGCGATCGATCTCCTTGAGAAGCTCGGTCTTGATATCGGCGCGGGCGGTGATCGCAACGATATCGAGCAGCCCCTCCAAGGCGGCGCGAGTGCTCCAATGCTCTTGCTGAGCGACGAAATAATCGACCTTCTCGAACAGATGTTCAAGCCGCAGAAAGGTCCGGATGCGTTCGTTCAGCGGATGCTCGAAGATCATTTTTTGAGACACGATAGGTCTTCCTCGGGCGCGTCCGATTGCATATGTGGGGATCGATGGCGTAGATTCTGCGGCATCGTCGGTATCGGGTAAAGGAACGCCATGCGTTCGTCTGGCCGCCGTGGCCGCGCGGCCGATGATAAACTGACGCGCTCTATTCCATAGCTGCTCGAGGGCGTCACATGGCCGGTCATAGTAAATGGGCCAACATCAAGCACCGCAAGGCCGCGCAGGATAAGAAGCGCGGCAAGATCTGGACCAAGCTGATCCGTGAGGTCACGGTCGCGGCCCGTGAAGGCGGTGCTGATCACGCATCGAATCCTCGCCTGCGCCTGGCGATGGACAAGGCCTTTGGCGCCAATATGCCACGCGATACCGTCGAGCGGGCGATCAAGCGCGGCGCCGGCGCCGATGATGGCGACAACTACGAGGAGATCCGCTACGAAGGCTATGCGCCCGGCGGCGTCGCGGTGATGGTCGATTGCATGACCGACAATCGCAACCGCACCGCTTCCGAGGTGCGCCATGCGTTCAGCAAGTATGGCGGCAATTTGGGCACCGATGGCTCGGTGGCCTATCTGTTCTCGAAGCAGGGCGTGGTCAGCTTCCAGCCCGGCACCGACGAAGATGCGGTGATGGAGGCCGCGCTCGAGGCCGGGGCCGAGGATGTGGTGGTCAACGATGACGGCTCGCTCGATGTGATCACCGCCCCCGAGGAGTTCAGTGCGGTCTGCGACGCGCTGGCTGCAGGTGGCTTCGATACCAGTGTCTCCGAGGTTAGCTTCAACGCCGCGACCCAGATCGAACTCGATGCCGAGGGCGCCGAAAAGCTGCTGAAGATGGTCGATGCGCTCGAAGATCTCGACGACGTGCAAGAGGTCTACAACAACGCCGACATTCCCGACGAGATCATGGCCGCGCTGGACAACTGATATGGCACAGCCGCCGCTTAGGCATCGCGTGCTTGGCATCGATCCCGGCTCGCGCAACACCGGCTATGGCGTGATCGATACCGACGGTCAGCGCAGCACCTGTATCGCGCGCGGCTGCGTGCGGGTCGGCCAGCGTGCCTGGCCGGATCGGCTGGGGCTGATCTTCGATCAGGTCGCGGCCCTGGTCGCCGAGCATCGCCCGCATGAGATGGCGGTCGAGCAGTTGATCTTCGCCCGCGATGCAACCGCAGCGCTGAAGATCGGCCAAGCGCGCGGCGCGGTGCTCTGCGCCGGCCTCAAGGGCGGGGTGGTGGTGCACGAATACAGCCCGAAATCGGTCAAGCTCGCGGTGGTCGGCACCGGTAACGCGGAGAAATCCCAGGTTCAACACATGGTGCGTGTGCTCTTGTCGCTCAGCGATCAACCGGGCGAGGACGAAGCCGATGCGCTCGCGCTCGCGCTCTGCCATGCCCATTCGATGGGCATCCCGCAGCGCAAGCGGGCGGCGGCGAGCTGGCGCGATTTCCGCCCATGATCGGGCGCCTGCGCGGCGAGATCATCGCCAAACATCCGCCACAGGTGCTGATCGACTGTGGCGGCGTGGGCTACGAGGTCGAGGCGCCGATGTCGACCTTTTACGATCTGCCGGCGGTCGGCGAGTCGGTGACGCTGGTGACCCATCTGCTGATCCGCGATGACGCGCATGTGCTCTATGGCTTTCGCAGCGAGCACGATCGCGCCCTGTTTCGCGCCTTGCTGCGCGTGACCGGCGTCGGCGCGAAGATGGCACTGGCGATCCTCTCTGGGATGGACGCGGCGCGCTTCGCCCAATGCGTCGAGCAAGAGGATCTCGCGATGCTAAGCCGGCTGCCCGGCATCGGCAAGAAGACCGCGCAGCGGTTGGTGATGGAGATGAAGGACCGCATCAATGAACTCGGCAGCCTGCCAGCGCCGAGTGCCGGGGCGCCGGCAGCGGCCACGGCGATGCCGATGACGGCGCCGGATGATCCGCTCACCGATGCCATCGGCGCGCTGATCGCGCTCGGCTACAAGCCGCCGGACGCGAATCGCATGGCGCGCGCCGCCGACCATGGGGCCAAGACATCGGAGGAGATCATCCGCGCGGCACTCAAGTCCGTCACACCAAGCTGAGCGTGCGGCCAAAGCGCCACCGGTCACGCAGTGCGTTAAGACGGCTTGAAGCGGGATACTGCGGCCGGATCGGCCTGTGCTATGGTCTGCGGTCAGTCGCAATCACCAACCCCGTCCAGCACATTGACAGTGACCGAGCCCGAGCCAGAACGTGTTATCAGTCCTGCGGCTGCCAGCGACGATGGTGCCATTGATCGCGCCATCCGCCCGCGCCGCCTCGCCGATTATGTCGGCCAGCCAGCGGTCTGCGAACAGATGGAGATCTTCATCGGCGCCGCGCGCGGGCGCAGCGAGGCGCTCGATCACACCCTGATCTTCGGCCCGCCGGGGCTCGGCAAGACCACCCTCTCGCACATCATCGCGCACGAGATGCAGGTCAACCTGCGCCAGACCTCGGGGCCGGTACTGGAGAAGCCCGGCGATCTCGCCGCGCTGCTGACTAACCTCGAATCCGGCGACGTGCTTTTCGTCGACGAGATCCATCGCCTGAGCCCGGTGGTCGAGGAGGTGCTCTATCCGGCGATGGAGGACTTCCAGCTCGACATCATGATCGGCGATGGGCCGGCGGCGCGCTCGATCAAGCTCGATCTGCCGCCGTTCACGCTAGTCGGTGCGACCACGCGCGCCGGGCTGCTCACCTCGCCGCTGCGCGATCGTTTCGGCATCGTGCAGCGGCTCGAATACTATTCGGATGAAGACCTGGCGCGCATCGTGCGCCGCTCGGCCGAGATCCTGGCGATCGAGACCGATGCCGAGGGTGCCGCCGAGATCGCGCGCCGCTCGCGTGGCACCCCGCGGATCGCCAATCGGCTGTTGCGCCGGGTGCGCGACTTCGCCCAGGTGCGCGCCGATGGCAAGATCGGCCGTGAGGTGGCTGACAAAGCGCTGGCGATGCTCAAGGTCGATGCGCGCGGCTTCGATCACATGGACCGGCGGCTGCTGAGCGCGGTGATCGAGAAGTTCGATGGCGGACCGGTCGGGGTCGAGAGCCTGGCTGCGGCGATCGGCGAGGAGCGTGGCACCATCGAGGACGTGCTCGAGCCATTCTTGATCCAGCAGGGCTATCTGATGCGTACCCCGCGCGGGCGCATGGCGACCAAGACCGCCTATCAGCACTTTGGTCTGCGACCACCGCAGCCGGATTTGCTCGATGTGGGCGACGATAGTCAAGTGAGCGGCAAGACCTAAAGATGACAATCAAGCAAGTCATCACCGAGGGCGCGAAGCCGGTCAAGGTCTGGACCGATGAGCTGGACCCGCGCTCGCGCGAGCAGTTGGTGAACATCTCCAAGCTGCCGTTCATCCATCACCATGTCGCCGCGATGCCGGATGTGCATGCGGGCATTGGCGCGACCATCGGCAGCGTCATCGCCACCAATCGCGCCATCATCCCGGCTGCCGTTGGTGTCGATATCGGCTGCGGCATGGCGGCGGCGCGCACCTCGCTGAGTGCCGAGCAGCTCGACGAGCGGGTGCTGAAGCAGGTCTTCGATCAGATCGGCCGCGATGTGCCGGTCGGGCGTCATCAGCACAAGGACGAGCGCGCCCTTGCCGAGGCAGCCCAGCCCTTCGCCGCGCCGCTCGCGCTCCTGACCGAGAAGCACCCTCGGCTGCTCAAGGCCTTCGGGCGCTTCTCCAACTGGGTCAATCAGCTCGGCACCCTAGGTGGCGGTAACCATTTCATCGAGATCTGCCTGGATGAAGCGGGCCAGGTCTGGGTCATGCTGCACTCGGGCAGCCGGGGCATCGGCAATGCGATGGGCACCTACTTCATCGAGCTAGCCCGGCGCGATATGGAGCGCTGGATGATTCAGCTCCCGGATCGCGATCTCGCCTATCTGCCCGAGGGCACCGAGCATTTCGATGACTATGTGGCCGCCGTCTCCTGGGCGCAGGCCTATGCGCGCGAGAATCGCGATCAGATGATGCAGCTCGTGCTGGCCGCCCTCGCCCGCCATCTGCCGGCGTTCACAGTCACCGAGGCGGCGGTCAACTGCCATCACAACTATGTCGAGCGCGAGCATCATCTGGGCGCTGACGTTTGGGTGACGCGCAAGGGCGCGATCCGGGCGCGCGAGGGCGATCTTGGGATCATCCCCGGCAGCATGGGTGCGCGCAGCTACATCGTGCGCGGCAAGGGCAACCCAGAGAGCTTCAACTCCTGCGCCCATGGCGCCGGTCGGCGCATGAGCCGCACCGCCGCCGAGAAGCAGTTTACGCCAGCGGATCTGGCCAAACAGACGCAAGGGGTAGTCTGCCGCAAGGATAAGGGCGTGCTCGATGAGATCCCGGGCGCCTATAAGGACATCGACGCGGTGATGGCCAATCAGACCGACCTGGTCGAGGTGGTGCATACCCTGAAGCAAGTGGTCTGTGTGAAGGGATGACTGACGGGGCCGCGAGCCCGATGCGATTACGCAAGCCATGGCTTTCGTGGCCAATCCAGGTAGACTTATCGGCTGTTCTGACTTTCGTCCGAGCGCCGAGACTGGCGCCCCTCAACCGCTGTACCTCGATGCGTTGCTATGTCCCCGCAGGCCCCCGTGTTTGAATGGCCCGTACGCGTTTACTATGAGGATACCGATGCCGGTGGCGTCGTCTATCACGCGCGTTATCTGCAGTTTTTCGAGCGCGCGCGCACCGAATGGCTGCGCGCGCTCGGCTTCGAGCAGACGCGGCTGCGCCGTGAGCAAGGCATCCTCTTCGCCGTGCGCGCGATGACGCTCGATTTCGTGCGCCCAGCCTGCTTGGATCAGGCCTTGCGGGTGACGCTGAGCGTCGATGCGCCGCGCCGCGCGAGCATCGCTTTCGAGCAGCGGATTCTCGATGCCGACGCCGGCCATGTCTGCTGCCGAGCCCAGGTTACTATCGCCTGTCTCGATGCCGAGCGTCTGCGCCCGACGCGCCTCCCGGAGGATGTGCTGCGCGCGCTCGCCCCGTTCACGGACAGACTTGCCAACGGAGACATCGCCCATGGGCTCTGAGTTGTCACTGATCGACCTGGTCGCGCAAGCGGGTATCGTCGTTAAGCTGGTGCTGCTGGTGCTGGTCTTGGCCTCGATTCTGTCCTGGGCGGCGATCTTCGATCGCTCGCGGGTACTGCGTCGGGCGCGCTCGAACGCGGAGACCTTCGAACAAAAATTCTGGTCCGGCGGCGACCTCAGCGCCCTCTATCGCGAGCTTGGCCAGGAAGACCGGCAGCTGGCCGGCCTGCCCATGATCTTCCGCAACGGCTTCAAGGAATACGTGCGCCTGCGCAAGGTCACGCCGGACGATACCCAGGGCCTGATCCAGGGCGCCGAACGCGCGATGCGGGTTGCGCTGAGCCGCGACATCGATCGGCTCGAAACCCATCTGCCGTTTCTCGCCACGGTCGGCTCCACCAGCCCCTACATTGGCCTCTTTGGCACGGTCTGGGGCACCATGCATGCCTTCCAGGCGCTCGGCAACATGCAGCAGACGACGCTGGCCTTGGTCGGCCCAGGTATGTCCGAGGCCCTGATCACCACCGCCGTCGGTCTGCTTGCGGCGATTCCGGCGGTGGTGGCCTACAATCGCTATGTGAGTCAGGTCGAGCGCCTGCACTCTCGCTACGAGGAATTCATGGAAGAGTTCTCGATTCTCTTGCAGCGCCAGGGACGAGGCTAAGTCCGGCGTTGCGCCCGAGATCGGTCGAGCATGATTAAACGAGCATCATGACGAGGAAAACGCGTCGCCAGCGTCGCCGGTCGATGGCCGAGATCAACGTCGTCCCCTATATCGATGTGATGCTGGTTCTCTTGGTCATCTTCTTGGTCACAGCGCCCCTGATCACCCAGGGCGTGAAGGTGGATCTGCCCGAGGCCGATGCCGAAGCGCAAGCCGGTGAGGGCGCGCCGCCGGTGATTATCCATATCGATCGCTTCGGCGATACCTATCTCGACCTCGGCGATGCCAACCTGGTGCCGGTCGATCAACAACTGCTCTACGAGCGCTTGCGCGCCGCACTTGCGCGTGATGCGGCGCTCGCCGTGGTCGTGCGTGCCGATGCGAGCATCGGCTACGGCGTTGTGATCGACGCCATGGTCGCCGCGCAGGCCGCCGGCGTGCCCAGTGTCGGTCTGGTGACCCAGCCACCGGCGTCGGGCGCGGGCGAGGAGCGCCGCTGACCGGCCTGTCATGTGGGAGATCCTGCAACGCTTCCCGCGCGCCTATCTCTGGTCGATCCTGCTGCACCTGGCGCTGCTGGTGCTGATGGTGGTCGGCATCGATTGGCGGGTCCGAAGCGAGCGCGTCGGCGGTCTCGAGCAGATGATCCAGGCGCACATGGGCCAATCGCCGGAGATCGCCGAACGAGTCGCCGCGCTGCGAGCCGGAGATCCCGACACAGCCGTGCCGGAAGCGCCAAGGCCGTTGCCGGAACCGGAGCCAGAACCGGAGCCCGAACCCGAGTCTGCCCCAGAGCCGCTGCCGGAGCCCGAGGTCTCGGAAACGCAACGCCTGCGCGAGGCTGCCGCCGAGGCAGCGCGGCTGGAGGCAGAGCGAGCACGACGGGCGGAAGAAGAGGCCCAGCGCGAGGCTGAGGAGGCGGCCCGCCGTGAAGCCGAGCGCCAAGCCGAGCTGGAGCGACAGCGCCAAGCGGAAGAGACGGCTCGGCTCCGAGCTGAGGAAGCCGCTCGCCGCGAGGCCGAGCGCGAGGCCGAACAGGAGCGGCAGCGACAAGCCGAAGAGGCCCGCCGCGAAGCCGAGCGCCAGGCCGAGCTGGAGCGACAGCGTCAAGCCGAAGAGGCCGCCCGCCGCGAAGCCGAGCGCGAGGCCGAACAGGAGCGGCAACGCCAAGCCGAAGCAGAGGCACGCCGCCGAGCTGAGGAAGCCGCTCGCCGCGAGGCTGAACGCAAGGCCGAACAGGAGCGACAGCGACAAGCCGAAGAGGCCGCCCGCCGCGAAGCCG
>PWTO01000021.1 GCA_003562815.1 Chromatiaceae bacterium
TCGGAGCATGCCGAATACGCGCTGGAACTGGGCGCCTATGGCACGCTGCTCGCAGCTGGCAATAACGATGCTTATAACGCGCTGGTTTGCGCGCACTTCGCGCCGGAACTCGGCACGCAGAAGGTGTTCCAGCTCGCCAGCAGCGATACCGCCGAGGCTCGTCGCCCGTCACCGGCCGCGCGCGGGCGCACCGCGTTTTCCAGCGCGGTGCAATACGAAGACCTGCAACGCCATTGGTATCAGGGCTGGGGTTTCCACAGCACGCGCATCACCGAGAACTTCGATCTACAAGCGATGCGCACGGCGTTACCCGAGGGCGCCATCCCGCTCCTGGTGATCGATAGCGACAACGAGGTCAGCCTGATCGAGGCGGACAAGCCGTTGAAGGCGGTGGCCGGTCAACGCGTGCTCTGGTTCGGCTGCAAGCCGGCTAACGGCAAGACCGATGTGCCCACCAAGCGCTGATTCGCCAATAGCCCCAGGCCAAGAGTGCGATCCAGAGCGCGGCCAGCCAACCGATGACGCCATCGTAGTGACCGGCGAGAAAGGCCAAGGACGCAGCCTCATCGCCATCGGTCACCCGCCGCGTGAGCTGGATGACGAACACCCAGCCGGCATGCAAGCCGATGCTCCAGCCGATATGACCGGTGCGCTCGCGCACCAGCGCCAGGAAGACGCCGGCGCTCAACAGCGCCAGCAGCGAATCCAGATGCGGCCACTGGAACAGGCCCACGAAGACCTGCAGGAACATGCTCCAGGCCCCGGCCCAGTCGAACGCGACACCCGGCGGCAGTGCGTGCGGCTTGAGAAAATGCACCAGCGCATAGAGCAGCGCCGAGCCGATCGCAGCTGCAGCAACGCTCGCACGGCGACGAATCGCCACATAGAGCGCGCCACGGAAAAAGGTCTCCTCGAGCAGGCCGATCAGCAGGCCGCCGATCAGCGCCGCCACGACCTTCTCGAGCAGGCTCAAAACCTGCAAGCCAGCGACATCCGGGACGCGCACGCCGAGCATCAGCTCCGCCAGCACCAGCGCGCCCAGGATGCCGATGCCAAGCAACCAACCGCCGCCGATGGCGCGCAGCAACTGCGACCGCGCGGGCGCAAACCCGAGCGCCTGCCGGTTCGCCAAGCCCATCAGGCGCAGGAACGGCCAGAGGCCGAGCAGGATGAACACCTGCGCGAGCCGCCCCATCACCCGCTGCGGCTCATGGTCGATCCAGCCGGTTTGCATCAGCGGATAGGTCAGCGCTGCGGCGAGCAGCAGCGCGGCGAACAGATAGCCGAAGAAAACCATGCTCAGGCGCACCGCATGCCCCGCGCCTTCTGTCTTCAGGAGAACCTTCGCTTTGGTCGCAAGGGACATGGCTCAAGCAACAGGCTGAGACGACCGAATCAACCGCATCCGACGCGCTCCAACCCTCTCGCTCGCTAGCTCACCGCCGGTGCCTGGCGCAGATAACGCGGGTCAAGCAGCTGTTGCAGCACGAAATCGGCGACATCGGCGCGAGCGACGCGGGTCGCCTGGATCGACTTATCGACACCGCTGCGATAGCGGCCGGTGGCGGGGCCATCGGTCAGCCCGCCCGGGCGCACGATGGTCCAGTCGAGCCCGCTGTCTCGAATCAGCCGCTCCTGCTCCTCTTTCGCAGCCATGATCTTCTTCAGTGTGACTTGCATGATCAGGCGAAAAAACGCCGGCACCTGGTCACGGCTGTCGCCGACGCCCATCGAGGTCACCGCGATCAGCCGCTGGATGCCGAGACGCTGCATGCCGGCAACGATGCACTCGGTGCCTGCGGCCTCGACCGGCTGCGCGCTCCCGTGACTGCCCAGCACGCAAATCACCGCGTCGGTGCCGGTTAGGCACTGATCCACGGCGGCGCGATCGAGGACATCGCCGGCGATGATCTCCAGGCCCGAGGCCGGTTCCAGCTTCTCGGGGGAACGCACTAGCGCGCGAATCTCATGGCCCTTGGCTAGGCCCTGTTCAAGCACCTGCCGCCCAGTGCCACCGGTTGCGCCGAAAACAGCGATCTTCATGCGTTAGAAGCCTCCGCGTGGCGCTGGAACAGCATCATGTAGTTCACGGCCATCGAGTGGGTAAAGCTGAAAGCCCGGTTGAACGGATTCACCCGCACCCCGGTGCGATCCAAGGGCACCAGTTGCTCGCCAAGCCCTTGCACCAGCTCCTCGGGCTTGACCAGCTTGCGGTAGTGATGGGTGCCCTTCGGTAGCCAGCGCAAAATCCGCTCGGCGCCGACGATCGCCATCAGCCAGGCCAATGGGGTGCGATTGATGGTCGCAACCACCATCACACCGCCCGGGCGCACCAGCCGTGCACAATCGGCCAGAAAGTCGGGCAGGTGCTCGACATGCTCGACCACCTCCATGTTGAGCACAGCGTCGAAAGTCTCGCCCGTCTCGGCGAGCGCGTGTGCGGTGATCAGGCGATAGTCGATGTCGAGTCCGCTCCAGTCGGCATGGAGCTGCGAGACGCGGATATTTTTTTCGGTGACCTCGGTGCCGGTCACCTGCGCCCCGAGCCGCGCCATCGACTCGCTGAGGATGCCGCCACCGCAGCCGATGTCCAGCAGCCGCAGCCCCTCAAGCGGTTGCTGCGCGGTCGCATCGCGCGCGAAGACCCGACAGAGTTGGGCGCGAATGTAATCGACCCGGAACCGATTCAACTGATGCAGGGGCCAGAAGGGCCCCTGCTCGTCCCACCAGCGATGGGCCAACTTTTCAAAGTAGGCGACCTCGTCTGGGTCGATGTCGGGTGCATTGAGATGGACAGCCGTCATGGTAAGCCGCGTCTGCGTTAAAGATGCTGGCAGAGATCGTGCTCGTACGTGCCGATTACAAGCCGAGGAGCGTCAACGCGCCGGCAAGGTTCGGGAATCAGGCGGCCCCATCCATGCGCGCCAGGCACGCGCGCACCGGCGCGAAGCTGCGTCGATGCGCGCAACAGGGACCAAGCCGCCCCAAGGCCTCGAGGTGGGCCTTGGTTCCATAGCCTTTATGCTGCGCGAAGCCATAGCCCGGATGGCGCCGATCCAGCTCCTGCATCGCTTGATCGCGCGCCACCTTGGCCAGGATCGAGGCCGCACCGATGGCGATGACGCTCCGATCGCCACGCACCACCGCCTGCGCCGGACAGCGCAACCCGCTCGGACAGCGGTTGCCGTCGATCAGCGCCAGTGCGGGCGTTACCGCTAAGGCCTCAAGGGCTTGGCGCATCGCCAGCAATGCGGCCTGCAGGATGTTGATCCGGTCGATCTCGGCGACCTCGACGAAGGTCACCGCCCAGGCCAGCGCGGAGGCCTTGATCTCACGCGCCAAGCGCTCGCGCCGTGCCGCCGAGAGCTGCTTCGAGTCGTTGATCCCCAGCGGACGGTGCGCGGGGTCGAGAATCACGGCTGCCGCGCAGACGGGTCCAGCGAGCGGTCCACGTCCGGCCTCATCGACCCCGGCGATCCTGTTATTCGGATCTGGAGCATTTGGTCCGGAATCGTCCAGTTCGTCACAGTTCCGGCCCGCCTGGT
Organism: Chromatiaceae bacterium; assembly: GCA_003562815.1. Taxonomy (GTDB): domain Bacteria; phylum Pseudomonadota; class Gammaproteobacteria; order Chromatiales; family Chromatiaceae; genus Lamprobacter. The sequence goes on from PWTO01000021.1 coordinate 3,546, forward strand.
TCGGATCGGCATGCCTTGGCCACCTATGGCTCAATAAACGATCATCCACAGGATGTTCCTCCAGTCCGATCGATCAGCGCGAGAATTGCCTCGGCAGCCCGGTGGGCGGCATGCCGTTTCAGCTGGAGATGGACCTGCCGATAGGCCTGCTCGATTTCAGCAAGGCGCTCAGCATCATCCAGCAACGCCAGCAGCGCTGGTCCCATACATTCGGCACGGCAGCGCTCTTGCAGGAACTCCGGTGCCAGCTCGCGACCCACCAAGAGGTTAGCCATGGCCGCATAGCGGACCTTGATCAGCCGCAGCCTGGTCACCAGCCAATAGGTCAGTGGGTGCAGCCGATAGGCGACCACCATGGGCCGCTTCGAGAGCAGAGCCTCAAGGGTTGCAGTGCCCGATGCGGTGAGCACGACATCAGCCGCAGCCATCGCCTCGCGGCTTTGGCCGTTGAGCAGGCGCAGCGGCACCCCGGGCGCGAGGGCGCGGCGCAGCGCCTCAAAGCGCTCGCGCAGCACCTCGGAGACCATCGGCGCGATGAAGCGCAGACCTGGACGTCGGGCGTGGCACCAGGCGGCGGTCTCGAGCAGCGGCGGCCCGAGCAGCTCGAGTTCGCTGCGGCGACTGCCAGGGAGAATCGCCACCAGCGCGGTTTCAGGCGCAGCGGTTCGCTGAGCATCCGGTTCCCCATCCGCAGCAGGGCTCTCTGGCTGCAATCCCAACGCCAAGCGCGCTGCCTTGCGGTCTGGATCAAACGGAATCTCATCGGCCAGCGGATGACCGATGTATTCGACCGGCACCCGATGCGCGCGCAGAAACTCGGCCTCGAAGGGGAAGATGCTGAGCATCAGATCGACCGCGCGCCGGATCTGCTTGACGCGCCCCGGACGCCAGGCCCAGACCGTTGGGCTCACTAGATGCACGGTCGGCAGCGCGCGCGCGCGCAGGCGCCGTTCCAGGCCGAGATTGAAGTCCGGGGCATCGACGCCGATCACCACCAGCGGCTGCAGCTGTCGCAGCCGCGCGACCAGCTCGCGGCGCGCACGCAGCAGCTCCGGCAGCACCTTGGCCACCTCGACCAAGCCCATCACCGACAGGCGTTCCATCGGCAACAGGGTCTCGCAGCCCTGTGCGAGCATCTTCGGACCGGCAACACCGACGAAGCGCAGCTCCGGGCGTAGCGCGCGCAGCGCCTGGATCAGCAAGGCGCCGAGCTGATCGCCGGAGGGTTCGTTGGCCACGATGCCGATCAGCGCCGGGCGCGGACTCGAAGCGCAGGCTTGCACGGCGGCTGGATCAGCGCACGATACTGCGGGCACTCGCGCTCAGGAAGGCGGTCAGCACGCCCACCACCGGCTCGGCCTCGGCCAAGTCGGCGAGCGCCTGGTTGGCCTCGTCGAGTTTGAGGTTGGACAGATAGAGCAACCGATAGGCACGCCGGATGGCGTTGATCTGCTCGCTGCTGAAGCGCCGGCGCTTGAGCCCCTCGCTATTGATACCGCGTGGGACCGCCGGATGGCCGTCGATGGTGACATAGGGTGGCACATCCTTACCGATCACCGAGCCCATCGCACTGAAGCTGTGGGCGCCGATGCGGCAGAACTGATGCACGACGGTGAAACCCCCGAGAATGGCCCAGTCCTCGATCACCACATGGCCACCGAGCGAGGCGGCATTGGCCATGATCACCCGATCGCCGATCAGGCAATCATGGGCAACATGGGTATAGGCCATGAACAGGTTGTCATCGCCGATGCGGGTTTCGCCGCCACCCTGCACCGTGCCACGGTGCAGGGTGGCCGATTCGCGAATCACGTTGCGATCGCCGATGATCAGGGTCGTCGGCTCGCCGCCGTATTTCTTGTCTTGCGGAGCCTCGCCCACCGAGGCGAACTGGAAGATACGATTGTCGCGGCCGATGACGCTCGGTCCGTTCAGGACCACATGCGGGCCGATCCGGGTGCCGTGGCCGACGCTGACATCCGCGCCGACGATCGCGTAGGGTCCAACCTCGACCGCGTCGTCGAGCTGCGCCGAGGGATCGACAACGGCGGTTGGATGAATCAAGACTCAGAAGTCCCGGGCGGTACACATGATCTCGGCACTCGCTACCATGCGCTCATCGACGCGAGCCTCACCCGAGAACTTCCAGATACCGCGCTTCACATTATGCACCCTGACGTCAAGGAAGAGCTGATCACCAGGCTCGACCGGACGCTTGAAGCGGGCTTTATCGATGCCGACGAAGTAATAGAGCGACTTCTCGCTCACCTCTTCCGGTCGCGACTCCATGGCCAGCAAGCCGGTGGCCTGCGCCAGCGCCTCGATGATCAACACGCCGGGCATCACCGGACGGAGCGGGAAATGCCCGTTGAAGTACGGCTCGTTATAGGTCACGTTCTTTAAGCCAATCAACTGCTCATTCGGCTCGAACAACACGACTCTATCGACCAACAGAAACGGATAACGGTGCGGCAGCAAGCTCAGCACCTTATGGATATCCATCTTAATCAAATCCACCTCCAGAGAGCCGGCTGCACGCCAACATCAGGCTGTCTCATCACCTTATTCTCGCTCTTGCTCAGGGCACGATCGCTCAGGTCACGACCTGGGCTGAGCCTGTTGCAGCTCGGCGACCTGTTCCTCGAGTCGTCGCAGGCGCCTTGCCATCTCATCGAGATGCCGAAACCGAGCGACGTTGCGACGCCAATCAGCACTCGGCATCGCCGGAATTCCACTGCTATAAACCCCCGTTCGCTCGAACGATCGGGTGACCATCGCCATGCCGGTGAAATGCACGTCGTCGGCAATGCTCAAATGTCCAGCCATGCCCACAGCCCCGGCGATCGTGCAATTCTTGCCAATCCGCGTCGAGCCGGAGATGCCGGAGCAGGCCGCCATGGCGGTGTTCTCGCCGACCTCGACGTTATGGCCGATCTGAATCAGGTTATCGATCTTGACGCCATTGCCAATCACCGTCTCACCGATGGCGCCGCGATCCACGGCGCTGTTGCTACCGACCTCGACATCATCGCCAAGGCGCACGCGCCCGATCTGCGGGACACGGACCCAGCGCTCACCATCGCGCGCGAAGCCGAAGCCTTCGCGCCCGATCACCGCGCCTGGGTGCAATAGTACACGTTTGCCGATGATGCTCCGTGCGCAAATCGTGACGTTGGCCACGAGACGAGTGTCCGCGCCGATCTGGCTATCGCGCTGGATCACACAGTGTGGCCCGATCTCGGCGCCGGCCTCGATCACGACCCCCGCTTCGATCACACAGAGCGCACCGATCGATGCTGTGGGATGAATCTGCGCGCTGGCTGCGACCACCGCGCTCTGGTGCCAACCGGCGGGGGCCGGCGCGCGCGGATGCAACAGCTCGAGCGCGCGTGCGAACGCCAGCGTTGGATTATCGACCACCAAACAGGCGCAGGGCGCGTCAGCCGCCAGCTCGGAGGTCAGAATCACTGCGCCAGCATGCGTTGCGCGCAATGCGGGCAGATATTTCCTGGAGCTGACAAAACTGATGCCGCTCGCGTCGGCATCGCTCAGGGCGCAGCCTTGGTTGATCTCGATATCGGCGCCCTGAGTGAGCAGTTCGGCGCCGATCCGGGTCGCAAGTTCACTGACCAACATCGTATTTGCTGTCTCAGCGCTTCTCGAACACCTCTTTGAGACGGTCGATGACCTCGCCCGAGATGTCGGCACGCGAACTGGCATAGACCACACCTTCGCTCAAAATCAGGTCGAAGCCATTATCCTTGGCCACCTGGGCGACGACCTCCTCGACTTGTTGCACCAATTTGGTCCGCAAATCGCTCTGACGCAGGGCAAAATCGGCTTGCAGCTCTTCCTGGGCATAGCGCAAACGGCGCTCGCGCGCGCGAATATCGTTCCGCAGCCGCGTGACCTCATCGGAGCGCATCAGGGCGCCATCGCGCTCGAGACGCGTTTCCAACCGCGCGATATCCTCCTGTTGCGAGGTCAGTTCCGCCTCGCGCTCCTGCGCCTCGGTGCTCAGAAGATGGCGCGCGGCCTCGTATTGAGGCGATTCCTCGACGATACGATGCGGATCGATCACAGCAATGCGGAAGGGCTCATCGGCATTGACGGTGCCAATCAGCAGCAGGGGCAGCAACAGGGCTAACAGCAAGGCAGGGACAGGCGAGGCGGTCCAGTATCGTTTCAACATAGTGTCTGGAACTCAGAATGTCTGACCGAATGAGAACTGAAAGACCTGAGTGTCGTCATGATCCTCGGCGTTGATCGGGAAGCCGAGACTCAAGGACAAGGCGCCCACCGGCGACAGCCAGGCGAAGGACAGCCCCGCCGAATAACGCAGCTCTCCCAGATCGAAACCCGTCGGCCCCACCAATGAATCGGCCTCTGTCCACCAGACATTGCCGAAATCGAGGAAGGCGCCAAGACGTACCGTGTCCTCGAATTGACCACCGATGGGCGGGGGCGCGAACACCTCCAGCGAACCGGTCAATTTGAGATTGCCGCCGACCGGATCGTCATCGCCATCGACCTCGCGCGGCCCGAGCGAGTAGGCCTCGTAACCGCGAACCGAGCGTGGTCCTCCGGCATAGAAGTTCTCGAAGAACGGCATTTGCGCGGTCTCGCCATAGCCAGCGCCGTAGCCAAGATCGCCGCGCAGGGCAAAGGTGAAGCGGCGCGTGAGCGGGACGTACTGCCGGCCTTGGAGGTTCAATCGGTAGTACTGGAGATCGCTTCCCGGCACCGCGAGTTCGCCAAAGACGCGCTGCAGGCCGCCCTTGCTCGGAAAGATCGCCGAGTCCCGACTATCCCGCGTGTAATTCGCGGTGACGAAAAAGTCGTGGAACGTGTCGCCGTTGTCGCGGACGAAAGAGCTAGCCAGCTTCGAGGTGCCCGGGAAAAAGCGCGTGTATTGATAGCGCAAGCCGAGTCCGGCGCGACTGACATCGGAAATCGGCAAGCCGAAGTTGACCTCGGCCAAGCCGACATCGGTCGAGTAATCGGCGCCGATCAGATCGTCGAAGTTGGTTGCCCGATAACTGAGGTCGAAACCGCGACTGATGCCATCGACCGTGTAATACGGGTTGGTATAGGCGAGGCGATAGAGCTGCGTGCTGCGGCTCGTGTTCACCGCCATCGACACGCGCTTACCGGTGCCGAGGAAGTTATTCTGGGTCACGCTCGCATTCAGGAGAATGCCCTGGGACTGCGAGAAGCCAACACCGGCGAGCAGGTTTCCAGAGGGCCTTTCCCTGACGCCGACATTGACATCGACCTGATCCGCAAGCCCAGGCACCGCAGGCGTTTCGATGGTCACATTCTCGAAGTAGCCGAGCCGTTGCAAACGCTCACGCGAACGCCTCACCAGATCGGTCGAGAACCAGGCGCGCTCGAGCTGGCGCATCTCGCGGCGCAACACCACATCGCGGGTGCGGGTGTTGCCTTCCATATTGATACGGCGGACATAGACCCGCTTACCCGGATCGACGAAAAAGGTGATGGTCACCTCCTTGTTCTCTTCATCGATCTCCGGCACCGCGTTGACGTTAGCGAAGGCGTAGCCCTCGCTGCCGAGCAGCTCGGAGATGCGCTCGGCGCTTTCGGTGGCCTTGATGCGCGAAAAGTCTTCGCCACGGCGCAGATGGATCAATGGGAAGAGCAGCTCGGTCGGCACCGTAGACTCGCCCGCCAGCTTGATCTCCCTGACCCGATAGACGTCGCCTTCCTCAATGGCGATGGTCACGTACATCCCCTCTTTATCCGGGCTGATCGAGACCTGCGTGGAGGTGATCTCGAAATTGATGTAGCCACGGTCGAGATAGAACGAACGCAACCTTTCGAGGTCGCCACCGAGCCTCTGTTTCGAGTATTGATCGTTCTTGGTGTAGAACGAATACCATTTGGTGGTGCCGAGTTCGAACTGGCTGAGCAGTTCTCTGTCGCTAAAAGCCTCGTTGCCGATGATGTTGATCTGCTTGATGCGCGCCGTCTGTCCCTCGACGATGGCGATGCGCACTGCCACCCGATTGCGCTCCAGGGGCGAGACTGTGGAGTCGATCTCGACGCCGTATTTGCCGGTGCCGAAGTACTGCCGGCGCAATTCCTGCTCGATGCGATCGAGCATCGCCGGGTTGAAGACACGGCCTTCGGCCATGCCAATCTCTTCCAGCCCCTGCTTGAGCTGATCGGTCTTCAGGGATTTGTTGCCGGTAATATCGATCTGCGCAATCGCCGGGCGCTCACGCACCACGACGATCAGCACGTCGCCTTCGCGCTCGACCCTGACATCGCTGAAGAAGCCGGTCGTAAAGAGCGCACGGATGATGCGACCGGTGATGCCGTCACTGACCGTATCGCCCACCTGGACCGGCAGATAATTGAAGATGGTGCCGGCAGCGATCCGCTGCAGCCCCTCGACCCGGATATCGGCAACCTCGAAATCGGCGGCGTGGACGCCGGCGGCGATGAGAAACAACGCCAAAAACGCTGCCCTGATGCGGCCTGTTGCGCACTGTGCGCGGGACGACGTCACATGGACCCCCTATTCACCTAAGGTGTGCTGCATCTGAGGACTGGCATGCTCGCCGATGAGGGCCTGCGAGCGCCCACGCCAGCAAAGCGCCCGAGTATAAGGGATTCGCACGGATCAGCCCAGCAGGATCGGCCCGCAAGATCAGCCCAACAACTTTGCGATATCGACATAGAAGGCGAAGGCCATCAAAGAGATCAGCAAGACGATACCGACGCGCTGACCCCGTTCCTGCACCGCCTCGGACAAGGGCCGACCGATCACGCCCTCGATCGCAAAGTAGAGCAGATGCCCGCCATCGAGCACCGGGATCGGGAACAGGTTGATCAACCCCAGACTCACGCTGAGTAAGGCCAGAAACTGGACGAACGAGGCCAGGCCATAGCTGGCGGTCTCCCCCGCCGCGTTGGCGATTCCAATCGGACTGCTGATGTTCTCAACCGAGGCCGTGCCAACCAACATCTTGCCAACGATGCGCAGTGTCAACAGCGACACATCCACCACGCGCCGCGCCGCCTCCAGCGCTGCGGCGATCGGCCCGTGGTAGACCCAGACCTGGTGCTCGTCCCAAAGCGCATCCGGGTACTGGACCCCGGCGCCGATGCGTCCGCTCATCTCGCCATCCACCTCAACCGCTTGCGGCTGGATCGTGAGCGACAAGAACGTGCCCTCGCGTTGCAGCCTGACATCGAGGCGTTGGTCCGGGTGTGCCTGGACGATCGAGACCAGGTGCTGCCAATCGTCGATCTCAACCCCATTGATGGCGAGGATGCGATCGCCGGTCTCGAGTCCGGCGGCGGCCGCCGGTTGCCCGGGCACCACCTCGCCGATCACCGCAGGAATCGCGGGGGAGACGCGTTGCAACCCGATCGCGTCGAGAAAGCCCTGTCCAGGCTCGAGTTCAGCGAGCCGATCGCCCTCCAGCACAAGCGTTTGCTCACGGCCATCGGGGCGCCGCACACGGATGCTGAGATCCTCGCCACCGATGCCCTCGGCGAGCGTTGCAAACCAGACCGCGCTCCAGGTCGGCGTGGGCCGATCGCCAACGTTGAGAATCCAGTCACCTGCCTCGAGACCGGCGCTGGCGGCGATACTGTGCGCCGGCACCTCGCCGATCTCGGGCTTCAGGCCCGACTGCCCGGCCATGAACAGCAGCCAGTAGAGCACGAACGCGAACAGGAAGTTGAAGACCGGCCCGGCCAGCACGATCGCCGAGCGCACCCAGAGCTTCTGCCGATTGAAGGCTTGGGGCAGTTCCGCCTCGGGCACCGGCTCCTCGCGCTCGTCGAGCATCTTGACGTAGCCACCGAGCGGAATCGCGGCGAGCATATACTCGGTCGGATCGTGGCGCCGGCGCCAGGTCAGCAACGGGCGACCGAAACCGATCGAGAAGCGCAGCACCTTGACGCCGAGCCGGCGCGCGACCCAGAAGTGACCGAATTCATGCACTGTCACCAGCACGATGATGGCGACGAGAAAAGCGCTGAGTTTGAGCAAGAGATCGAGCATGACGGCTCAGGCGCGCAAGGCGCGCAGGCCCTGTTCGGCGATCTCGCGCGCGCGCGCATCGACGGCCAGCACCTGCTCGAGACCGTCGGCGCCGACCGGCTCGGCCGGCAACCGATCCATGGTTCGTTCAACCAGGCGGGCAATCTGCGTGAAGCCGAGGCGCTCGGCGAGGAAGGCGGCGACTGCGACCTCGTTCGCGGCATTCAACACCACCGGCGCGGTGCCACCCTCGGCGGCGGCTCGATAGGCGAGTTCCAGGCAAGGGAAGCGCTCGGGCGCCGGCGGCTCGAAGTCGAGCTGCGCGGTGACGAACAGATCCAGCGGTTCGACGCCGGAGGCCATGCGCTCGGGCCAGGCCAGCGCATGCGCGATCGGCGTGCGCATATCCGGGTTGCCGAGCTGCGCCAGCACCGAGCCATCGGAGTACTGGACCATCGAATGGATCACGCTCTGCGGATGCACCACGACTTGGATCTTGGCCGGTGAGGTGTTGAACAGCCAGCAGGCCTCGATGATCTCGAGTCCTTTGTTCATCATGGTCGCCGAATCGACCGAGATCTTGCGTCCCATCTGCCAGTTGGGGTGGGCACAGGCCTGATCCGGCGTCACCGCTTCCAGCGAGGCCGGCGAGGCCTCCCGGAAGGGCCCGCCGGAGGCCGTCAGCAGGATGCGCTCGACCCCGCACTGACCAAGCCCCTCGGCGAAGCGCGGCGGCATGCACTGGAAGATGGCGTTGTGCTCGCTGTCGATAGGCAGCAGCAGGGCGCCGCTGGCGCTCGCAGCGCGCATCACGATATCCCCGGCGACCACCAGGGCCTCCTTGTTCGCGAGCAACACGCGCTTGCCAGCCTGGGTCGCGGCCAGGGTCGAGGGCAGACCGGCGGCCCCGACGATGGCGGCCATCACATAATCGACCTCGGGCAGCGCGGCGATCGTCTCGAGGGCCTCGGCGCCGGTCAGCACCTCCGGTGGCCTCGGCATGCCTGCGAGCTGCTCGCGCAAGGACGCGGCGGCGGCCGCATCGACCATCACCGCGTAGGCCGGTTGCACGCGCCGACACTGTTCGGCCATGCGCTCGACATTGCGATGCGCGCTGAGCGCCACCACCCGAAAACGCTCCGGATGCCGCAGCACCACATCGAGCGTGCTGACCCCGATCGAGCCGGTTGACCCGAGCACGGTGATACCGATCATCGCCCTTCTCCTCTCAGTGTTGTCCGCCGATGAGCCAGATGAAGCCAAGCGTGAAGATTGGCGCCGCCGCGATCAGACTGTCGATGCGATCCAGAATGCCGCCATGACCTGGCAACAGGGAACCGGCATCCTTCATCCCGCGCCGACGTTTGAGCAAGCTTTCGAAAAGGTCGCCTACCACCGACATCACCGCCGTCAGCACGCAAATCAACAGCAGCAGCAGCCCCTGCGTCGTCCCCAAGCCGAGCATCAGCGCGACCAGCAGCCCCCACCCGGCCGCCGTCGCCACGCCTGTGTAAACGCCCACCCAGGTTTTACCTGGACTCAGCAACGCCGACAACTTCGCGCGTCCGAAGCGCCGCCCGCTGAAGTAGGCCGCGCTGTCGGCGATCCAGATCAGCATCAGGAGACTCAGCGCAATCAGCGGACCATGGGCCGGCATGGCGTGCAGATGCACCAGCGCAAGCCAAGGCGTCACCAAGAGCAAAGCACCCAGCACCAGCAGGGAGGGCTCGAGCGGCGGCGCCTGGTCGATGCGCTGGATCAGCGTCAAGCGCAGTGCCAGCACCAGCCACCAGAGCGCCGCGAGCGCGAGGATGAAGGCGTGCCAAGCGCCCGGCGCCAACAGCCAGACCAACGGCAGACAGAGCAGCATCAGGACGACATAGCCGGTGCGCGCCAGGCGCGCCTCGACACCGGCCAGCGCCGACCATTCCCAGGCCGCCATGGCGACGAACAGCGCCATCAGCAGCGCCAACCAGGAGGTCGGCAGCCACAGCACGGCGCCCATCACCAGGGGCGCCAATAGCAGTGCGGTCAGCACGCGCGCGCGCAGCCCCTGGGCGCGTCTCATAGCCTCGTTCTCAGCCGCCATAGACATCCGCCAATTCGGTCACCTGCTCGCTGGTGAGCCCAAAACGCCGCTGGCGACGCCCAAAATCCCGCAGCGCGGCGACGAAGGCATCGGCATCGAATTCTGGCCACATCAGATCGGAAAAATAGAACTCGGCGTAAGCGCTCTGCCAGAGCAGGAAGTTACTGATGCGCTTCTCGCCCCCGGTGCGAATGAACAGATCGGGCTCCGGAAGACCGGCGGTGCAGAGGCGCGCGGCGATCGCCGCCTCATCGATGGCATCCGGCTGCAGCCGCCCCTGCGAGACCTCGTGCGCCAAGCCCCGCACCGACTGCGCGATATCCCAACGCCCGCCGTAATTAGCGGCGATCTGCAGCAACAGGGCTTGGCCGTCGCAGGTCGCCGTCTCGGCCTCGGTAATCTGGCGCTGGAGCTTGTTCGAGAAGGCCGAGAGATCACCGATGAAACGCAGTTGCACGTCGTGCTCGACGAGCCGATTGACCTCGGCCCGCAAGGTGCTCATGAAGAGTTCAAGCAGGGTATTGACCTCGGCGCGCGGGCGGCGCCAATTTTCGCTGCTGAACGCAAACAGCGTAAGCATCTGCACGCCGCTGCGCAGGCTTTGCTCGACCACCGCGCGCACGCTCTTGGCACCCGCGCGATGACCTTGCGTTCTCGGCAGGCCACGCTGGCGCGCCCAACGACCATTGCCGTCCATGATGATGGCGACATGGGTTGGAACCCTGAGTGAAGACCCTTCGCCATCAGGCACAGTGGCGGAACTCATTGAACGTTAGCGGACGTCGCAAGGCTGCATCGAAGAAAGCGCGCGCCGCTCAAATCGCCATCAGATCCTGTTCTTTCTCGTCGAGAATCTGATCGACTTCCTTAATGAACCGATCGGTCAGCTTCTGCACGATGTCCTGACCGCGATGTTCGTCATCTTCCGAAATCAGCTTCTCCTTGACGAGTTCCTTGAGTTCATGATTCGCATCGCGGCGAATATTGCGCACCGCCACGCGGGTCTGCTCCGCCTCTTGGCGCGCGATGCGCTGCAGATCGCGCCGCCGCTCCTCGGTCAGTGCCGGCATCGGCACCCGGATGACGACGCCGGCACTGTTCGGATTGACCCCCAGGTCGGATTGCATGATGGCCTTCTCGACCGCCTGCACCATGGTGCGCTCCCAAGGCGTTACCGTCAGGGTGCGGGCGTCTTCAACCGCCACATTCGCGACCTGATTGATCGGCACCTCGGAGCCATAGTAGCTCACCTTGACGTGGTCGAGCAGCGACGGATGGGCGCGGCCGGTGCGGATCTTCGCCAACTCGTGCCGCAGCGCCTCGGCGCTCTTTGACATCCGCTCAGCGGCGTCTTTCTTGATGTCATCGATCATTGTTCGTGTCCAGTCACCACCAGCGAGCCAATGTCCTCGCCCGCCGCCACTCGGGCAAGCGCGCCGGCCTCGTAAATGTTCATGATGCGCAGCGGAATCCGATTGTCGCGACAGAGCACGATGGCGGTGGTATCCATCACCTGCAGCCGTTCGGCAAGCGCTTGATCATACGTCAAGCGCTTGTAGAAGCGCGCATCCGGATGGGTCATCGGGTCGTCTGAAAAGACCCCATCGACCTTGGTTGCCTTGATCAGAAGATCGGCGCCGATCTCGACCGCGCGCAGACTTGCGGCGGAATCGGTCGTGAAGAACGGATTGCCGGTGCCCGCCGCGAAGAGGGTCACCCGCCCCTTGTCGAGATGCCTGAGTGCACGGCGGCGGATATAGCCCTCGCAGACTTGATCGATCTCCAGCGCCGACATGACTCGCGTCGGCACCGAGCGGCGTTCGAGGGCATCCTGCATCGCCAGCGCGTTCATCACCGTGGCCAGCATGCCCATGTGGTCAGCGGTCACGCGGTCCATGCCCTCGGCCGCGAGGGCGGCGCCGCGAAAGAGATTACCGCCGCCGATGACCAACGCGATCTGCAAGCCCTGCTTCACCGACTCCGCGACATCGTCGGCGAGCCGTCCTAGGAGTGCCGGATCGATCCCGTAAGACGCATCCCCGATGAGCGCTTCACCGCTCAACTTCAACAAGATGCGTCGATAAAGGGGCTGTGACACGCTGCGATCCTGGCGTCAGTCTGCGGGACTAGGCGCTGACCTGACCGGCCTGGGCCTTGACCTCATCGGCGAAATTCTCGACCTTCTTCTCAACGCCCTCGCCAACCTCCATGCGCACGAAGCGTTTGACCTCGGCACCACGCGCCTTGAGCAGATCGCCGACCTGGGTATCGGGATCCTTGACGAAGGCTTGTCCGAGCAGGGTCACTTCCTCGAGGTATTTGCGCATCCGACCGTCGGTGATTTTATCGACGATATTGGCAGGCTTGCCACTCTCGAGCGCTTGCGCCTTGAAGATCTCGCGCTCTTTTTCGAGCGCCTCGGCTGGCACATCCTCGGCCGAGACGCAGAGCGGGCTCGAAGCGGCGATGTGCATCGCAATATCCCGTCCCAGGTCGTCATCGCCGCCGACCAATTCGAGCAGCACCGCGATGCGCACCCCATGCCGGTAGCTGTGGAAGGTGCCCGCAGGAGCCTCGAAGCGCTGCATGCGGCGCACGGCGACGTTCTCGCCGATCTTGGCGATCAGCGCCTGGCGCGCTTCCTCGACGCTCTGCCCGTCGCCGCCCACCAGCGGTTGCGCAGCCAATGCGGCCTCGTCGGCCACCGCGCTGGCCAGCGCGGTCTCGGCCACAGCGGCGGCAAAGCCGGCGAAATGCGCGTCCTTGGCGACAAAATCGGTCTCGCTGTTGACCTCGACCACCACCGCCGCATGGTGATCCTCAGCGATCTTGAGTTCGACGACGCCATCGGCGGCGACACGACCGGCCTTTTTCGCGGCCTTGGCCTGGCCTGACTTACGCATCGCCTCGATGGCCGCGTCGATGTTCCCGTCCGTCTCGACCAGCGCCTTCTTGCATTCCATCATGCCGGCGCCGGTGCGTTCGCGCAGCTCCTTGACCAGTGCGGCTGAAATCGCCATGAGTCACTCCAAAAAAATCGTGGTATGACTCGAGGCGACAAGGCCTCGAGTTGGAAAAAACGAAACGATCGAGCGGGCCGCCCGATCCGAGCCTGTCAGCCGGCCATCTCTGCTGCGTCCTCTGGCTCCTCGGCCGGATCGCGGCCGGCCATGGCTGCGGCGGTCTGGCGACCATCGAGGATGGCCGAGGCGGCCCCCTCGATGTAGAGCCGTACCGCGCGAATCGCATCATCATTGCCCGGGATCACGTAATCGACCCGGCTCGGATCGTTGTTCGTATCAACGACGCCAACCACAGGAATTCCCAGCTTGTTGGCCTCATTGACCGCAATCTTTTCATGCCCGACATCGACCACGAACAGTGCATCCGGCAAGCCGTTCATGTTCTTGATGCCGCCCAAGCTCAGCTCGAGCTTGTCGAGTTCGCGCCGCAGCGTGAGCTGCTCTTTCTTACCGAAGCGCTCGATCGTCCCGTCCTCGAACATCGCCTCGAGTTCCTTCAGCCGCGCAATGGACTGCTTGACGGTCTTGAAGTTGGTCAGCATGCCGCCAAGCCAGCGATGGTTGACGAAGGGCATGCTGCAGCGGGCCGCCTCCTCGCGAATCCCCTCCTGCGCGGCGCGCTTGGTGCCGACGAAGAGGATTTTACCGCCATTCGCGGCGAGCTTCCCTAGGTAGCTCATCGCCTCCTGATAGAGCGGCAGCGTGCGCTCGAGGTTGACGATGTGGATCTTGTTACGCTGGCCGAAGATGTACGCGGCCATCTTCGGGTTCCAGTAGCGTGTCTGATGGCCAAAATGCACACCAGCCTGCAGCATCTGCCGCATCGAAACGTCACTCATGATGTTCTCTCGTATCGGGTTGGGCCTCCACGCACTCCATGATGCAACCTCTTTTCGAGGCACCCGGCATCATGTGTCGGCGCGTGTGTGGCGTTCATTGCGCGCGCTGGCGCTCGGCACCAGGGCGGCACGATCTTGATCGATTCAGCATCCCGTCGGCCGCTTCAACGTCACTCTGCCGAGCTTCCGGCCTTGACCTTGAGTGAAGCGAACGGCATCTCGGATCTGTGCGACATTGAGCCGACCCAAGCAGCAAGCTGGAACCTTTGGCGAGAGCGAGCAAATTGCCCGACTCCGCCGTGTCTTATACCATGCCGAATTCGATCGTCGCAAACCGCGTTGTCGATGGGTGGCTCGCTCGATTGCAGACCGAAGACAGTCGCATGTCCTCTCCATCAATCCGTATGATCGCAGCCGCCGGAATCCTGAGCCCATGAGTGTTGCCATAAAAAATGCCAAGGAGATCGAGAAGATGCGCGTCGCGGGGCGGCTCGCCGCCTCCGTGCTCGAGATGATCGAGTCGCACGTCGTCCCCGGCGTCACCACCGATGAACTCGATCGCATCTGCCATGCGTTCATCGTCGACGACCTCGAGGCGATTCCCGCGCCCCTCAACTATCGCGGCTTCCCGCGTTCGATCTGCACCTCGGTCAACAATCAGGTCTGCCATGGGATTCCCGGCAACAAGCGCCTGAAGAAAGGGGATATCGTCAATATCGACATTACCGTGATCAAGGATGGCTTCCACGGCGATACCAGCAAGATGTTCTTCGTCGGCGAAGCGACCGTGCTCGCGCGCCGGCTCGTCGATATCACTCAGCAGGCGCTGCGCGTCGGCATCGCTGCCGCCGGCCCCGGCGCCACGCTCGGCGACATCGGCCATGCCATCCAGACCTTCGTCGAGCGCCATCGCTTCTCGGTCGTGCGCGAATATTGTGGCCATGGCATCGGCCGTGAATTCCACGAAGAGCCGCAGGTGCTGCACTACGGCAAGCCCGGCGATGGCCTCAGGCTGCAGCCCGGCATGTGCTTCACCATCGAGCCGATGGTCAATGCCGGCAAGCGCTTCGTCAAGCTGCTGCCGGACGGCTGGACCGTGGTCACCAAGGACCGCGCGCTCTCAGCCCAGTGGGAGCATACGATCCTGATCACCGACCAGGGCCGTGAGGTGCTGACGCTGCGCGAGGAAGAGCGCACAGCAGCGGCCGCGACCGACGATCGCCCGTTCACCGATGCCGCCGACGACGTGCAAGCGCCGGTCCGGCTGCGCGCCAGCGCCGGGTGAGAACGGACAGCGCGCTCACCCTCGGCGTGCTCGAGCGCGAAGCCGAGCTGCTCGGTGCCGACGAGGGCGTCGCACTAACGCGCTTTCGCGACACCGTCAAGGAGATTCGCGCACGGCTCTTCGAGGGCTACGACCAGGGCGTTCCCGTCAGCCAACTCCTGCAGGCGCGCTCGGAGGCGGTCGATATGCTGCTGCGCTGCGCCTGGCGGCGTTCGATGCCGGACACCGAGGCCGGCGCTCTGGTCGCCGTCGGCGGCTATGGCCGTGCCGAGCTGCATCCGGCCTCGGACATCGATCTACTGATCCTGGTCGACGAGACTCAGCTCGAGCCCCTGCAGGCACCACTGACCGCGCTCATCACCTTTCTCTGGGACATCGGTATCGAGCTTGGACACGCGGTGCGCACTCTGCCTGAATGCGCCAGCGCCGCAGCCGATGACCTCACCGTCATCAGCAACCTGATCGAAGCGCGCTTCATCACCGGCCAGGCCGTGCTCTTCGATCAGCTCCAGGCGACAATCGCGCCCGCGCACCTGTGGCCGACCGACCGCTTCTTCGAGGCCAAGATCGCCGAGCAGCACAAGCGCTGGCGCCGTTACGGCGAGACGGCCTACAACCTGGAGCCTAACATCAAGGAGAATCCGGGCGGTCTGCGCGACATCCAGATGATCACCTGGGTGACCAAACGCCACTTCGGCGCCGACTCCCTGCTCGAACTCGTCGATCACGGTTTCCTGACCGAGAGCGAGCACCTCGCCCTCATCGAGGGTCGCGCCCTGCTCTGGCGCATTCGCTTTGCCCTGCATCGGCTCACCGGCCGCCACGAGGATCGTCTGCTGTTCGACTACCAGCGCACCCTCGCCGATCAATTCGGCTTCAGCGACCACAGCGACAATCTCGCCGTGGAGCAGTTCATGCAGCAGTACTACCGCACGGTGATGGAGCTGAACCGGCTCAACGAGATGCTGCTGCAGTTGTTTCGCGAAGCCATCCTGCTGCAGGATCGCATCGGCCCGCCAGAGCCGATCAACCGTCGTTTCCAGAGCCGCAGCGGTTACCTGGAAGTGACCCATGAACAGGTCTTCAAGCAGCGCCCGATCGCCCTGCTCGAAGTCTTTCATCTCCTGCAACTGCGCCCCCGACTGCATGGGGTACGCGCCTCGACCATCCGCCTGATTCGCGAGAACCGCCATCGCATCGATGACGCCTTACGCGAAGACGTGCGCGCGCGCAGCCTGTTCATGGAAATCCTGCGGCATCCGAGCGGGGTCACCGATACCCTGCGGCGGATGAACCGCTATGGGGTGCTCGCGAGCTATATCCCGGCCTTTGCCAATATCGTCGGGCGCATGCAGTACGACCTCTTCCATGTCTACACCGTCGACGAGCATACGTTGCGCGTGCTGCGCAATCTGCGCCGCTTCTCGGTCCCCGCGCACGATCACGAGCTACCGCTGTGTAGTGCCGTGGCGCGGCGCGTGCCCAAGCTCGAGATCCTCTATCTGGCCGCCCTGTTCCACGATATCGGCAAGGGTCGCGGCGGCGATCATTCCGTGCTCGGCGCGCACGACGCCTGGGATTTCTGCCAGCTGCACTACCTCAGCGAGTTCGATAGCCGGCTGGTGGCCTGGCTGGTCGAGAATCATCTGCTGATGTCGGTCACCGCGCAGCGCAAGGACATCTCGGACCCGGCCGTGATCCAGGCCTTTGCCGAGCAGATCAGCGATATCAACCGACTCGATTACCTCTACCTGCTCACCGTGGCCGATGTGCGCGGCACCAATCCGAAACGCTGGAGCACCTGGAAGGATGCCCTGCTACGCGAGCTGTACCATGCGGCGCGGCGCAGCCTCGACCGCGGGCTCGACAACCCGCAGGCACAGGATGTGCTCATCGAGCAGAAGCAGATCGAGGCCATGCGCATCCTCGCGCGCCAGGGCATCGAGGCCGAGGATTGTCGCAACCTCTGGTTTCGCTTCTCGGTGGATTTTTTCGCGCCCAGTCAACCGGAAGAGATCGCCTGGCAGACCAAGCGCATTCTCGAGGCGCAGCCTGAGGATCTGCCGATGGTCAATCTGCGCCGGTTACCGACGCGCGGCTGTACCGAGATCTTCATCTACACCCAGGATTGCGAAAATCTCTTCGTGCGGATCACCGCGCTCCTCGATCAGCGCAACCTGGATATCGTCAATGCCCGCATCATCACCACCGATGACGGCATGGCACTGAATGTCTTCCAGGTGCTGACCCGAGACCATGAGCCCCTCGAGCAAGGCGAGGTCAGCGACGAACTGGCCGAGCAACTGCGCCACGAACTGCGCCAATCCGCGCACACCGAGCCGCGCGTCAACCGGCGCCTGCCGCGTCAGCTGCGGTATTTTCCCATCGAAACCCGGATCAGCTTTACCGACGACGCAGCCAATCAGCGCACGCTCATGCTGCTCACCACGCGCGATCGGCCCGGACTGCTGGCCGAGATCGGGACTGTTTTCGAGCGTTGCGACATTCAGGTCCGGGGCGCCAAGATCGCCACCGTCGGCGCCGAGGTCGAGGATGTATTTTTCATCGCCACCCGCGATGCCACGCCGATCCGCTGTGGTCAAACCCTGAGCTGCCTGCGGCGCGAGGTCCACGACCGCCTCGACCAAAACCCAACCGGCAACTGAGCGCCTAGGCTAGGCGTTGAAATCCTGATGATGCATCCTAGCCTCACCCTCCCGACAGCATGCATCCCACCGGGTTGACCATGTCGATCACTCGCCTTTCACGCACATGCATCATCGCCCTACTCGCGAGCATGGGCTTCGGCCTTGCCGATACTGACCATATCGCCCGGGGCGCTCCGCTCGGCGAGCAGCAAGCCGCCGATGCGCCGCAAGCGGCCGACGCGCGGACACCTTCGCCGTATGCGCCCATGCCAGCCCCCATGCCAGCGCCGAGCGCGCATCCGCCGCAAATCCCCCGCTGGCTGGAGGAAGTGCGGGCTCAGCGCCGCGCATTACATGAGCAACGGCGCGCCGCGCATCAGGCCAGACATAATGCGCTAGACCCAGTCGGCGCGGCCAAGCGCGACGAGCGCCAGGACCAACAACGGCGGCGACGGCAGGAGATGCGCGAGATGATCGAGACCGAGCGTCGGCTGTACCTCAACCGCGGCCCCTGGTTCAACCCGCTGGCACCAGCGGGACCGCCAGTGGAATCAAGGCGCCCACCGCCAACGGCCGGCGGTCCACTCACGCGCGGCAGTCTCGCCGAGGATCAAGCCCCCGAGCGTTCCGAGCCATCCAGCGCCAGCGGCGAGCCACTGACACCCTCGGACTGGAACAACCTCTGGTATTACAACGGCTGGTGAAGTGGCTGCTCGATCAGCTCGAGCGCATTGGCATCGGGATCGCGCGCAAACACCGCGCGGCGGCCAGAGCGACTGAGCGTATAGGGGATCGCGGCGGCGTCGAGCACGGCCATCACCGCCTCGAGATCGGGCACCGTCAGCGCCAGGTGACGATCCCGCCCGCCATGGGCGGGACGCGCCGCGACCGGGTCCGGATTCGGCAGCTCCAGCAGGTGGATCTGCTGAGCGCCCACACGCAGCCAGGCGCCCGCGAAGCCCAGCTCCGGCCGTGTCGGTTCGACCTCGAGCCCGAGCAGATCGCGATAGAACGCGAGCGCGCGCTCGGTATCGGCGACGATCAGGCTCACATGATGGATGCTATGGATCAGGCTCATGGAATTTGGGCTCATGTCGTTATCATTGTGGTGTCGTCGGGGGGTGGATTGTTTCGCAGATAGTCGCATGCTTCACTGATTATCTGTTCCGCCGTCTCGTCGCGCGCTTGGCAGCGATCCGCCCATGGACGGCCCGGGTGAAGCACGTCCCACCGCGGACGCAAACCCGCGTGTCGTCCTTTCCCTGGGTCATGGTTGCCAAAACCGTCGATGAGCTTGTTCCATAATGGATCAAACTTCGCAATCAACAGCGACTCACCGAGGGGGATCCAGACATCATCAACGATCAAATATCGGCAGTGAAAGTCGGCAATATCCAGATTTGAAGCTTCTTCGATGCTTTTTGCGTGCTGCTTTAGCCTGTTATAAAGGACTTTACCGGGCGTCTCTTCTAAATCGCCGCCTTTTCTGGCTCCTTTGGGTACGGCTTTGCCAACATAA
>PWTO01000191.1 GCA_003562815.1 Chromatiaceae bacterium
GCTGTAAACCGCCGCATAGAAGGCATACAGCGATTCCAGCGACTCCTTGCCGTGGGCATCGAACATGTCGTTGACTTCATCGGCCATGTTTCTCGGCATTTCGCGGCGTTCGGCGATGAAATCCTCCATGGCGAAACGCAGGTAGGGGGTCCAT
Organism: Chromatiaceae bacterium; assembly: GCA_003562815.1. Lineage (GTDB taxonomy): Bacteria > Pseudomonadota > Gammaproteobacteria > Chromatiales > Chromatiaceae > Lamprobacter. The sequence goes on from PWTO01000191.1 coordinate 155, forward strand.
TGACCGGCGAGGATGTAATAGTCGTCCTCGTCTTTCACCGGTTTGCCGTCCTCGATGTGGCATTCGGCGCAGTATTGCTCGTGCAATTCCGCACCCGTCGCCACTAAGCTCGCGTCATAGGGCTGATCGGCGGGGATGTATTCCTGCTCATGGAAAAACTCCGCCATGCGTTCAATTTCTTCTTCGCTATAGCCGCGGGCGATGCGTCCCATGATGGTCGAGTAGATCTCGTCCTCGGCGAAGGCGACCATCATGTCGAAGAACACATAGGGGTCCATCGCCGAGATGTTGGGCGTAGCCGGGCCGACGCTGTTGCCATTGGTGCCGTGGCAGCCGGCGCAGGTATCGGCGAGCATCTTACCGGTCGGGCCCTCGGCGAAGAGGCTGGATGAGGACAGCCCTAGGGCCAGCGCGCCGCCTAGGACCACCGCTGTGGTTGCGTGTTTTGCCATAGATCCTCCTGATGGAGCGTTGCGTGTATTGGTGGATTGGGAGGGCGTCGGCTAGGGCGCCAACACACTGAGCGCCGCCTGGTTATTACGCGCGCGGGCATGATCGGCGGCGGTTTGGCCCGCGTGATCGGTGAGGGTTGGATCGGCCTGGTGCGCGAGCAGCAGGTCAATCAGGGCGTCATGCTGGGTGAGCACGGCCTCCATCAGCGCCGTGACCCCGTCCTCGTCTTGAAGGTTCGGATCCGCGCCATGGCGTAACAGGAGTTCGACGATGTCCTGGTGGCCTTGGCCGACGGCGCTCAGCAGCGCCGTCGCTGCCATCTCGTCACGCGCATCGACGCGCGCGCCGCGTTCGAGCAGGGTCTCGACCACCGCGCGCTGGCCTTGGTTGGCGGCGATCACCAGCGCTGTGGCGCCGGCGCTGTCGCGGCTGTCGATCTCGGCGCCTTGGTTGAGAAGCAGATCGACGACTCGGGCATGACCGCGCTCGGCGGCCTGCATCAGCGCGCTGCGGCCATCGCGATCGGCGGCCTTGGGGTCGGCGCCGCTGAACAGGAGTTGTTCGACCATCTCGCGGCTGCCATGGCGCGCGGCGATCATCAGCGCGTCCCAACCGGAGCGCGTGCGATCATGCACATTCGCGCCGCGTTCGAGCAGCAGCGCGGTGATGCCGTAATGAGCGTTTTCGGCGGCATAGGTCAGCGGAGTACAGCCGGCATTGGTGCGGTCTTGAATGTCGGCGCCGCGGCTTAGCAGCAACGCAACCGTCTCCAAGTTGCCGTTCTCGGCCGCGAACATCAGCGCGGTCTTGTGGAATTCGCCTGCAGCATTCACGTCAGCGCCACGCTCCAGGGCGTATTCGATGGCCTCGTTATCGCCGATCACCGCCGAGATGCGCAGATCACGCTCGAGTGCTTCGATGACGTTGGCGTGGGCCAGATCGGCGGCGAGCAGCAACGAAAACGTCAGTATCAGGATGAAGGATAGCGGAGCGGCTCGGTCCGATTGCAATCTCGATCGTGTCATGCGCGTCTGCCTCGCGAGTGATTCAGCAGCTTGTATGATCCCGAGCCGTGCCGCGCACGCGCCTATCAGGTGTCGCAGGCACCGGCGATGCGCTTGCCACGCGATGCACGGCATCGCGTGGCCTCAGAGCGCGAATGTTCAACCCGGCTCGGGTACTGGGTGGCGTTAAGCGTCATCAGGCTTGGTCGGCATGCCATGGGCGACCCCGGCATGGCAGTCGATACAAGTCTGACCGCGTTCCTCGGCGCGCGAATGGCGAGAGCGGGCGGTGCGCCCCTGTGCCGAGAGATCCATGTGGGCGATCTCATGGCAACTGCGACATTCGCGCGAATTGGTGCGCTCCATTTTGTCCCAGATGCGCTGTGCCATGATCCAACGGCGCTCCTCGTACTTTTCTGGCGTGTCGATGGTGCCGAGGATCTCGTGCCAGACATCCTTGGCGGCAATGAATTTGGTCGCCAGCTTAGGCCCGACCGGCTTGGGCACATGGCAATCGGCGCAGCCGGCGTGCACGCCAGGCGCGTTCATGTGGTGCCGCCCTTCCTGCAGCGAGGCATAGGGCGCGGACATCGTATGGCAAGAGGTACAGAACTCGGTGGTATTGGTGTACTCGATACCGGCATTCAACAGGCCAACGGCCGCGATGCCGGCAACGAACATGCCGGCGAGTCCCAAAACGCGCAGTAAGCGCGTTCTCTTGGCGCGTTCGGCAGTGGTCTGCGTCTTCTCTTTCGACCCTTTGGAGGCAAACATTGGCTATCCTCATGGCACTTCAGGGGGTAATCGATCAAACGCCTTTGTCGTCGTTATCATGCGCCGATCATTATTGTCGTGCGTGGCGGTTGGATGGTGTTGTGACCGGAAGGGCCGCAAGACAATCCTCAATGCCTTGGCGCGCATACTATGCTATCGACCGGGTATTGCCAAGGAACGCGCGCCCTGTGTCAGTCGCCGCCTCGACGGTCCCACAGCCGTAGCGCGTTGCGCAGTCCAGCCCGATTGAACTGTCGGCGCGTGATCCCCCGGCGTCTGATAGCCTCGAGCATGCGGTCGATGCGTTGTTCGGCCTCGAGCCAGTCGGCGGTGGCACCGCCGGCGGTGAAGCCGCGCTGCTCGGCCAAGTAGTAGGCGGCGACGGCGATCATCTCGCCGCGCTCCTCGGCGCTTGCCACCATCGGCAGATGGGCGCGGTTGTCGTCGTCTTCGGTCATGCGGTGCTGATGGCTAAACGTCATGTGGTTGGGGAGGCTGTTTCTCGCTCCTGCGGGTTCTCGCTCCTGCGGGGCAGTATGCCAGCCTAGGGCGCGGCGCCAAAGATTGCAGGTGATGGACGTCATGCCGGCGCGGTACTATAGAAGTCGCTAACAGCGCACGATCACCATGCCCCATCAACCATGCCCCATGAAGAGGACTAAAGCACTATGACCGATGATAAGCCGTCGCCGTCAGAGCGGCTACAGCCGTTGATGCAGGTGTCCAGGCGAGCAGCAGCCATTGCTTGGGCGTTCGCGCGCCACTGGCTGGCGATTGGCTGGACGCTCGCGCGGCGTTGGTTGGCGATCGCCGCGCGCAAGACCTGGATCGTTCTGAAGCGACTGCCCATCGCCGCGTATAGTTTCCTGCGCGCGCTGCTCAGCGCCGAGGATGCGCGGCGGCTGCGGGCGATGTTTGCCGCTGGCGGGCAGCTCGCGCCCGAGACGCCCTCGGCGCCGGCGGCCGTGCTGCAAGAGGCGGGGCCGGATTCCGCGCTGGTGCTGCTTTCGCTGTTGCAAAAGGAAGGGCGATTCCTCGATTTTCTGCAAGAAACGGTGTCGGGCTATTCCGATCAGGAGGTCGGCGCGGCGGCGCGCGTGGTGCACGAGGGCTGCCACCGCGTGCTCGACGAGCATCTTCGGATCGCGCCCGTGCGCGACGAGGCCGAGGGCAGCCAGGTCACGCTGGCCAAGGGTTTCGATCCCGCCGCCGAACGGCCCACCGGTCAGGTGGTCGGCGAGCCACCGTTCACCGGCGCCTTGGTGCACCGTGGCTGGCGCGCGCTGGAGGTGCGATTGCCGCAGGTGGCCAGCAGTCGTGATGTGCGTATCCTAGCCCCGGCGGAGGTGGAACTATGAGTAGCGCGCGCTACGCGATCGGTATCGATCTCGGCACCACCCACTCGGCGCTCTCCTACGTGGAGACGGCGAAATGCGAGGGCGAGGAGGTCGAGCAGCGTATTCTTCGCATCCCGCAGCTCACCGCCGCCGGCTCGGTCGAGGAACGCTCGCTGCTGCCGTCTTTTCTCTATCTGCCGCATCCCGATGAGCACAAGTCCGGCGACCTGACGCTGCCCTGGGGCGGTGACCCGACGCGGGTGATTGGGGAGCATGCGCGCCGCCAGGGGCTGACCACGCCGATCCGCTTGGTCGCGAGCGCCAAGAGCTGGCTCTGCCATCCCGATGTCGATCGCAAGGCGCCCATCCTGCCGCCCGAGGTGCCGGCCGATGTGCCTCAGATCTCGCCGTTCGAGGCGAGCGTGCTCTATCTCACGCATCTGCGCGAGGCCTGGAACGGGGCGCATCCCTATGATCCGCTCGCGCATCAGGACGTCACCGTCACCGTCCCGGCCTCGTTCGATCCCGCCGCGCGCGAACTCACCGCCGAGGCCGCGAAGGCGGTCGGCATCGAGCATCTGGTGCTGCTCGAGGAGCCACAGGCGGCACTGTACAGCTGGGTCAACGATAGTGTCGGGCGCTGGCGTCATGCAGTGAAGGTCGGCGATATCCTCCTCGTGGTCGATGTCGGCGGCGGCACCTCGGACTTCTCGCTCATCGCCGTCACCGAGCGCGACGGCGCGCTGGAGCTGACCCGCGTCGCGGTTGGCGAGCACATCTTGCTCGGCGGCGACAACATGGACCTGACCCTGGCCCATGTGGTGAAGCAAAAGCTGAAGAACAACGGCGTTGAACTCGACCGTTGGCAGCTGCAGGCCCTGACCCACGGCTGCCGTCAGGCCAAGGAGGCGCTGCTGGCCGATGCCAGCTTGGAGACCTACCCGATCGTGGTGCCGAGCCGCGGCGCCAAGCTGATTGGCGGTTCGATCCGCACCGAGCTGACTCAGGATGAGGTGACGACGACCCTGATCAACGGCTTTTTCCCCGAGGTGTCGGTCGATGAGCGTCCTGCCCAACGTCCCCGTGGCGCACTGACCAAGGTCGGGCTGCCGTTCGCCCAGGACCCGGCGGTGACCCGTCACCTAGCGGCCTTCCTCGGCAAGCAGGCGGGCGCGACCGAAGACCTGGAAGGCTTTGTCGAGCACGCGCACTGGGCGAGCTTCCTGCATCCCACCGCCGTGCTCTTCAACGGCGGCGTCTTCAATGCCCAGGTCTTGCGCGATCGGGTGCTCCATGTGCTCAATCAATGGCTGGCCGGCGAGGATGCGCCACCCGCGCGACTGCTCGAGGCACAGGATATGGATCTGGCCGTGGCGCGCGGCGCCGCCTTCTACGCCTACGCGCGCACCCATGGCGGCGTGCGTATCCGTGGCGGCACCTCGCATTCGTACTACGTCGGCATCGAGCGCAGCATGCCCGCGATCCCTGGCATGGAGCCCGAGCTACACGCGCTCTGCGTGGTGCCGTTTGGGCTCGAAGAGGGCAGCGAGCCGGTGGTGCCGCCGCAGGAGTTCGGGTTGGTGGTCGGTGAGCCGGTGCGCTTTCGTTTCTTCGGCTCCAGCGTTCGGCGCGAGGATCGGGTCGGCGACCTCCTCGAGGAGTGGTCCGAGGATGAGCTGGAGGAGATGGAAGAGATCCAGACCAATCTGCCGGCCGACAAGCTCAAGCGCAGCGAAGTGGTCCCGGTACGGTTGCGGGCCGCCGTGTCAGAGGTCGGCACCTTGGAGCTGACCGCGATCCCGACGCACGCCAGCGCCGAGATCGATGGGTCGAACTGGAAGGTGTCGTTCAATACGCGCGGCTCAAGTGGTAGCGGTGCCGAAGGCGCTTGAGCGCACGCGCCCGAGCGGTGGCCGATCGTGGCGTCATGCCGATCCATGCACCATCGTCCATGAGCACCATCGATAGCCTCCGACATCAGACCAGGCATGCGGATTCGATCGGCGGCATTGACGGATATCGACGCGTTGCTCGAACTCGAGCTAACGAGCTTCGCAACTGATCGACTGAATCGCCGGCAGTTTCGTTACATGCTCACCCGTGCGCGGGCGCGGACCCTGGTGGCAGAGGCCGATGGGGCGTTACTCGGTTATGTGCTCTTGCTATTCAGCCGCGCGACCTCGGTCGCGCGGCTGTATTCGATCGCGGTCGCCGCGCCGGCACGGGGTCGGGGGGTCGGGCGGGCGCTGGTCGCGGCAGCCGAGGCCGCCGCCTGGGCCGCAGAGCGCGCCTATCTGCGCCTCGAGATCCGGCGCGACAATCGCGCCTCGCAGGCGCTCTTCGAGAGCGCCGGCTATCGGCGCTTCGGGGTGCTCTCCGATTATTACGCCGATCACATGGAAGCCTTGCGCTACGAGAAGCGCCTCTCGCCAGCGCTGAAGCCCAAGCTCAATCGCATCCCTTTCTACGAGCAGACGCTCGACTTCACCTGTGGTCCCTCGGCCTTGATGATGGCTATGCAGGCGTTGCGGCCAACGCTGGAGTTGACGCGCACGTTGGAGCTGCGCATCTGGCGCGAATCGACCACCATCTTCATGACCTCGGGGCATGGAGGTTGCGGGCCGCTGGGGCTGGCGTTGGCGGCGCAGGCGCGTGGTTTCAATGCCGAGGTCTTTGTCAACGATCCGGGCGTGCCCCTGATCGATTCGGTGCGCAGCCCAGAGAAAAAAGAGGTGATGCGTTTGGTGCATGAGGATATGCGTGCCGAGGCTGCTGGTCGCGGCATTCCGGTCTATCTGGGCACGCTCGATATCGATGCGCTGCGGCAGCGCTGCCAGGTCGGGGCGGTGCCGCTGGTGCTGATCAGCTCGTACCGGATCTATCGCGAGCGCTTCCCGCACTGGGTGGTCGTCACGGGTTTCGACGACCATTTTGTCTACTGCCATGATCCCTACGTCGATCACGACAACGGAGAAACGACGCTGGACTCGATCGATATGCCCGTGAGCCGCGAAGATTTCAGTTGCATGAGCCGTTACGGCCGCGCTGGATTGCAAGCCGTGGTCTTGGTCGCGCTGTCGGCAGCGGCGAGGCGGCCAATGCCGGAGTGCGCACATGGCTGAGCATTTACTGCTGGTCGAACATGCGGACGACTGGAAGCCAGGCTTCCCGCGTTTGCCGGTGGTGAATGCGCGCGATTATCTGGCGGGCGGTGAGCTGGCAGCCAAGCGCGGACTGCGGGTGATCAACCTCTGTCGCAGCTATCGCTATCTGTCGGTGGGCTACTACTGCTCGCTGCTGGCCGAGGCGCGCGGCCACAAAGTCATTCCGACCGTGCGCACCATTCAAGAACTCTCTAGCCGCGCGCTCTACAGCCTCTCGACCGAGGAACTCGATGTGCTGGTGCAGCGGATGCTCGGCCGGCGCAAGCCCTCGGCGCTGGCGCCGACCGCCTACGAACTGACCATCTGCTTTGGTCAGTGCGACGTCAAGGAGTTACGGCCTCTGGCCCGCGAGATCTTCGAGACCTTCAGTTGCCCGATCCTGCATGTCGAATTTCGCTGTCAGGGTGGTTGGCAGGGCACTTGGCGCATCGGCGCGGTCAAGGCGTTGCCGCTTGCCGCTGTGCCACCCGAGGGCGAGGATGCCCTATTCTCGGCGCTCGAGGGCTATCTGTCGCGGCGCTGGCGACAGCCCCGGGCGCGGCTGTCGTATCGCTACGATCTCGCGGTGCTGCACGACCCGGACGAGGATTTGCCACCCTCGGATGCGAAGGCACTGCAGCGGTTAGTGAAGGCTGGCAAAGCGCTCGGGGTCAATGTCGAGCTGATCCAACGCAAGGACTACAGTCGCCTCGCCGAATACGACGCCCTGTTTATCCGCGAGACCACGCGTATCGGCCATCACACCTTCCGCTTTGCCAAGAAGGCCGATAGCGAAGGGCTAGTGGTGATCGATGACCCAGACTCGATCCTACGCTGCACCAACAAGGTCTATCTGGCGGAGCTGCTCGCGGCCCACTGCATCCCGCGCCCGAAAACGCTGGTGCTGCGCAAGGAGACGCTGATGGAGGCCGAGCAACAGATCGGTTATCCGGTGGTGCTCAAGATCCCGGAGGGCTCGTTCTCGCGCGGGGTGTTTCGCGCCGAAGAGCGCAGCGGGCTGACGCGGATCGCGGCCAAGCTGTTTCGCCAGTCGGATCTGATCCTGGCGCAGGAATATCTCTATACCCCCTTCGATTGGCGCATCGGCGTTCTTGGACGCCAGCCGTTCTATGCCTGCAAGTATCTGATGAGCCGCGGTCACTGGCAGATCGTCAAGCACGAAACCGACGGTCGCCATGAGCACGGCGGGTTCGAGACCTTGCCGATCGAGGCAGTGCCATTAGCGGTGGTGCGCACGGCGCTGAAGGCCGCCGACCTCATCGGCGATGGCCTCTACGGGGTTGACCTCAAGGAGACGCCCGCCGGGCCGGTGGTGATCGAGGTCAACGATAATCCGAGTCTGGACGCCGATGTCGAGGATCTGGTGCTGGGCGAGCGGCTCTACGCCCGCCTCATCGGCGAATTCGTCACCAGACTGGACAGTCGTCGCACCCAGCGCGACCAGCGGTAGGGCGCATCGATGACGCGCCGCTCAGAGCGGGAGCAGGATGCGGTCGGGGCGTTCCGGGTTGGTGCGGAAGTAGCTCGCGGTGTTGCCGATGCGCTGCACGAGATCGGCGTTGGCACGCTTGGCGATGGCATCGACGATGGCATCGCGCTCATCGTGATCGCCGCCGGGAACCTTGACCTTGATCAGCTCGTGATGCGCGAGCGCAAGCTCGACCTCGGCGAGCACGGCATCGCTGAGGCCAGCGGCGCCGAGCTGGACCACTGGCTTGAGGTGATGCGCCTGCTTCTTCAGCCAGCGGCGTTGATGGTCGGTGATGGGGATGGTTTGGGGCACGGTTGGATACTTTGGCTGTTCGCGTTGATGGATGACGTTGGGAGCGGGCCGGGATCAGGTGTCAGGGCCTTGGGTGTGCGTTTGGCGTGACCAGAATGCGGCCATGGGTCTTGCCGGCCAGCATGTTCTCGAACACCGCCGGTAATCCCTGTAGGTCGATCTGGTCGCTGGCCAAGGTGTCGAGGTCATTCGGACGCCAGTCGCTCGCCAGGCGCCGCCAGAGGTCGGCGCGTAGCGGAAAGGGCACATCGACCGAATTGCAGCCGAGCAGGCCAATCCCGCGCAGGATGAAGGGCATCACCGTGGTCTCGAGTGCGGTACCGCCGGCGAGGCCAATGCTGGCGATATTGCCGTTGGGGGCCAGGGTACGCGTGATCTGTGCGAGCATGGCGCCGCCGACATTGTCGATCGCGCCACCCCAGACCGCCTTTTCGAGCGGACGATCGCCGCCGGGGAGTTCATCGCGGCCGATGATGCGGCTCGCGCCCAGGCTAGTCAGCCAGTCGTGCAGCGCCTGTTTGCTGGAAACGGCGACGACTTCGAAGTCGAGCTGAGCAAGGATGCTGATCGCGATACAGCCAACGCCACCGCTGGCGCCGGTGACTAGGATCGGGCCGAGGCCGGGATGCTGGCCGTTGACTAGGAGCCGATGCACGGCGAGCGCGGCGGTGAAGCCGGCGGTGCCGAGGATCATCGCCTGGCGCGGGTCGAACGCCTTGGGCATGGGCGCGAGCCAGTCGCCCGGCACGCAGAGGGTCTCGGCATAGCCGCCGTCGTGGTCGAAGGCCATGCCGAAGCCGGTGGCGATGACCGCGTCGCCCGGTTTCCAGCAGGGATGTTCCGAGTGCTCGACGATGCCAGCGGCATCGATGCCGCCGGTGAGCGGGAAGCGCTTGATCACCTTGCCGCGACCGGTGCCGGCGAGCGCGTCCTTGTAGTTAACGCCGGATGCACTCACGCGCACTAGGACGTCGCCTTGCTGTGGCGTCGCAATGTCAACCGTTTCGACACCGGCGCGATGACCGTCGTCGTCCTGATGGATACGGAATGCCTGTTGCTGAGTCACTGTTCGCTGCTCCTGCCGTTCGGGCGCTGCGGATTCAGGCCGCAAAAAATCACTCAACCTTAACGGCAATCTCGGCGATGCGCGAGCGCCATTGCTGCGGGCCGGTCGCGTGTACCGAGACGCCCTGGCTATCGACGGCGACGGTGACGGGCATGTCGATGACCTCGAATTCGCGGATCGCTTCCATGCCGAGGTCTTCAAAGGCAATCACCCGCGCGGATTTGATCGCTTTGGAGACCAAATAGGCGGCGCCGCCGATGGCGATCAGGTAGACCGCGCGGTGGCGGCGGATGGCGTCGATGGCCTCGGGGCCGCGCTCGGCCTTGCCGATCGTGCCGAGCAGACCGGTGCGCGCGAGCAGCGGCTCGGTGAAACGGTCCATACGGCTGGCGGTGGTCGGCCCGGCGGGCCCGACCACCTCGTCGCGCACCGGATCGACCGGGCCGACGTAGTAGAGGACGCGGTTGGTCAGATCGACGCCCTCGGGCAGCGGCTCGCCACGCTCAAGGAGGTCGACGAGGCGCTTGTGCGCGGCATCGCGGCCGGTCAGCAGCTTGCCCGAGAGCAGCAGGCGCTCGCCGGGCTGCCAGGTCTCGATCTGCGCGCGGGTGATCTGGTCGAGATCGACGCGCCGGGCGCCAGCGGCGGCGTCCCAGGCGATCTCGGGCCAGCTGTCCAGCGACGGCGGCTCGAGCTGGGCCGGGCCGCAGCCGTCGAGGGTGAAATGGCAATGACGGGTTGCGGCACAGTTCGGAATCAGCGCGACCGGCAAGGAGGCGGCGTGGGTTGGGAAGGTCTGAATCTTCACATCGAGCACGGTGGTCAGGCCACCCAGCCCTTGGGCGCCGATGCCAAGCGCATTGACCTTCTCGTGGATCTCCAACCGCATCGCTTCGATGGCGCTCGACGGGCCGCGCGCCTTGAGTTCATGCAGATCGATCGGCTCGATGAGCGCGGCCTTGGCCATCAGCATCGCCTTCTCGGCCGAGCCACCGATGCCGAGCCCGAGGATGCCGGGCGGGCACCAGCCGGCGCCCATGTTCGGGAGCTGTTCGAGCACCCAATCGACGATGCTCGCGCTGGGCGTCAGAATGGCGAAACGGGACTTGTTCTCGGAGCCGCCGCCCTTGGCAGCGAGGTGCACCTCGAGCCTGTTTCCGGGCACCAGCTCGGTATGCACGATGGCCGGGGTGTTATCGCCGGTGTTGCGCCGTTCGCCGAACGGCGGCGCGACGATGGAGGCGCGCAGGATGTTGTCGGGATCGGTATAAGCGCGCCGCACACCCTCGTCGATCATCTGCTGCAGGCTCAGCGTGCCCTCCCAGCGCAGGTCCATGCCCACCTTCAGGAAGGCGATGACGATGCCGGTGTCCTGGCAGATCGGCCGTTGACCCTCGGCGCAGAGCCGCGAGTTGATCAGGATCTGGGCCATCGCATCCTTGGCCGCAGGCGACTCCTCGGCCGCGTAGGCGGCGCTCAGCGCACGGATGTAGTCCGGCGGATGGTAGTAGGAGATGTATTGCAGCGCATCGGCGATGCTGCTGATCAAATCCTCGGCACGAATGACAGACATGGACAAGCGGCGATCTCTAACAGAGGGTGGAACGACTCGGACCCAGTATAGACCGCCCAGTATAGACCGCTCAGCAAGGACTGCTCATAGCGCCGGCATCCAGGTCAGCCTCGGTATAGACCCGATTACGACCGGCCGTCTTGGCCGCGTAGAGCGCATTATCGGCGCGGCTGACCAAGGCGTCCTGGCTGTCGTCTTCGTCGAGACGCGCGGCGCTCAGGCCGACGCTGACGGTGATCTGCAGCGCGCGATCGTCGATCAGGAAACGCGTGGTTTCGATCTGCTGGCGCAGGCGCTCGATCAAGCCCCGCGCCTGGGCCAGGTTGGTATCGGGCATCAGGATCAGGAACTCCTCGCCACCCCAGCGCGCGATCCAGTCGGCCTCGCGGGTGTTGTCGCGCAGCAGTGTGGCGATCCGCTGGAGCATCTGATCGCCGACGAGATGACCATGTTCATCGTTGATGCGCTTGAAAAAATCGAGATCGAGAATGGCGATGGCGTGCGGGCGTTGGCCGCGCTGGCTTTGCGCTTGGATGCTGCGGATCGCGCGCCACATGCCGCGCCGGTTGAGCAGATCGGTCAGCGGATCGTGCTCGGCGTGGTAAGCGAGCTGTAGCTCGGCCTCCTTGCGGCGGGTGATATCGATGCGCAGGCCGCTGGCCGCGAGCGCGATCCCGTCCGGGTCGCGATCGTAGACGCGCGCGTGGTCCTGGATCCAGACCCAGTGGCCGTCACAATGGCGAAAGCGATATTCAGCGATAAAGTCATCCAGGCCGCCGAACATGACCTGCTCGGTTTGATCGGCGAAGCGAGCCAGATCCTCGGGGTGGACGTTCGCGCGCCACCAGTCATAGGTGACCTGAGTCTGGCCGGGCTCATAGCCGATCTGAGCCAGGTAGCGGTCGTCGATGAACACCTCGCCGGTGGTGAAATTGGCGGTATAGGTGCCGATGCCGCCGGACTCGAGGGCCAGTTCGAGCATGCGTTGAGTCTGCAGGAGCCGTAGCTGCGCGAGCTTTTGCTCATGGATGTCGCGGCCGATGCCGATGATCCCGGTGACCTGGCCGTGCTCATCGAGCACTGCGGCGTCGGACCAGCCGAACCAACGCCAGCCGTCGCGAGTCATGGCCCGTTGTTCGAGGTAGCAGCGGTGCGGGGGATGGGCGAGCGTCGCCATCGTCGCTTCGGTCTCGGCGCGATCGTCCGGATGCACCAGCGGCATGAACCGCTGACCGATCAGCTCGTCCTCGCGCTTATCGAAGGTCTTGCAATAACCGGCGTTGACGAACAGGAAGCGCCCCTCGGTATCGACCTGGACGATCAAATCCGTCTGCTGTTCGACCAAGAGCCGGTAAGGGGCCTCGCTGGTGCGCGGGGATGCCTCCAACGACGCCAGCGCGAGCGGCGGTTGGTGGAGCGATTGCTTGGGTGTGCGATGGTCCATTGTCGCGTACCTGTTCACGCCGTCCCTGCCGACGCCTTGCAGAACAAGGTCTTACACGACTCTTGCGTGCGTTTAGAGTCTCGCCGCAGCGCGTCGCGGCTATCGAACAGTCTACCAGACGGTATTGATCGAGCGCCACTGCCGACAGATCGAGCTGGATTCCAAAATGCCCGATGAGGCGAGAGCAAATACCAGGATTAGCGACGCTCGGCGGCTAATTGGCGCAGCGCCTCTGGAGACATCGGGCGACCGAACAGATAGCCCTGTACCTCGTGACAGCCTTCACGCTTGAGAAAGTCGGCCTGATCGAGGGTTTCGACCCCCTCGGCGATGACATCCAGCCCCAAGGCCCGGCCGAGGGCGAGGATAGCGCGGGCGATGGCGTCATCGTTTTCGTCGATCGTCACTCCATCGATGAAGCTTTTGTCGATCTTGAGGTGGCTGATCGGCAGTGTCTTCAGATAGCCGAGCGAGGAGAAGCCCGAGCCGAAGTCATCGATGGCAAGGCTCACGCCGAGGTCGCGCAGCGCGTTCAGATTGATCACCACGCGCTCGACGTTGCGCATGAGCAACGATTCGGTGACCTCGAGTTCGAGCCGGCCGGGGGCGAGGCCAGTGCGTTTGAGGATGGCGCTGATCTCATCGACGAGATCGACCCGTTCGACCTGTTGCACCGAGACATTCACGGCGATGCGCTTGACCGAGAATCCTGTCGCATCCCAGGTGCGCACCTGGCGGCAGGCCTGTTCCAGCACCCAACCGCCGATGTCGCTGATCAGGCCGATCTCCTCGGCGATCGGGATGAAGTCCGCAGGCGAGACCTTGCCCAGCTCCGGATGCGTCCAGCGCAGCAACGCCTCGGCGCCGTGGATGCGGCCGTTTTTGAGCGTGAACTGGGGCTGGTAGACCACCTCCAGCTCGTTGCGCGCCAGGGCCCCGCGCAGCGCGGTCTCGAGATGGAGCCGTTGCATCGCGCGCGCGGTCATCTCGGCCTCGAAGAAGCGGTAGGTGTTGCGCCCCTGATCCTTGGCCCGGTACATCGCCAGATCGGCGTTGCTCAGCAGGCTGTCCATGCTCTTGCCGTCGTTGGGAAACAGGCTGACGCCGACGCTGGCGGTCAAGCGCAGCTCGCGATCCCCGACCTGGAAGGGTTGGGAGACAAGCTGACAAAGACGTTCGGCAAGGTGCGCGGCGGTCGAGGGGTTGTCGATGCCGTCCATCAGGATCACGAATTCATCGCCGCCGAGGCGCGCGACGGTGTCGGCCTTGCGCACCTCGCGTTCGATCGCGCGCGCCACGCGCTTGAGCAGTTCGTCGCCGACCGAATGGCCGAGGCTGTCGTTGACGTTCTTGAACAGATCGAGATCGATGAACAGCAGGGCCAGCATCCGATCGTCGCGTTTGGCGCGCTGTAGCGACTGCTCCATGCGCGCGCGCAACAGGGTGCGGTTCGGCAGCCCGGTCAGCGCATCGTTGTGAGCCAGGCGGTAGAGTTCTTCCTCGGAGCGCTTGGCCTCGCTGATATCGCTGAAGATGCCGATGTAGTTGAGCAAACGGTCATCGTCGTCGCGCACGCTGGTGATGGTCATGCGTGCTGGGTAGGTGCTGCCGTCCTTGCGCCGATTCCAGATCTCGCCGCGCCAGAAGCCGGTATCGTCGATCACCTGCCACATGGTCTTGAAAAAGGCCGCGTCCTGATACCCGGAACCGAGCCGTTTGGGCCGCTGGCCGAGGATTTCCGCTTCCTCGTAGCCGGTGATCTCGGTGAAGGCGCGATTGACGGCGAGCACCCGCTGCTTGGCGTCGGTGACCATGATCGCCTCGGCGCTATTCTCGAACACGGTGGCGGCCTGGCGTTCGCGCTGGCGGGCCTTGGCCTCTTCGGTGCGGTCATGCCAGTGCACGAAGTAGGCCGGCTCGCCTTCGAGTTCGACCGGCACCAGGGTGACCTCGACCAGCAGCGGCGTCCCATCGCACTGTTGATGCAGCCATTCAAAGCGCAGGGTCTTGCCGGACGCTTGCGCCAAGAGCTGCTCGTCCTTGTCGCGGGACGATTGGCCATCGAGCTGCACGGGCGGCGAGAGTTCATCCGCGCGCTTGCCGACGACGGCCTCGGCGTCGGCGTAGCCGAGCATGCGTAGCGCGGCCTGATTGACCTCGGTGAATCTGTTGCGCTGCAACACCAGCATGCCTTCGGCGGCGGATTCAAACAGCGCGCGAAAGCGTTTTTCGCTTTCTTGGAGTTGGGTCTTGGCCTCGATCTCGGCGGTGATATCGACGCCGGTTCCACGCAGCATGGCGAGCTTGCCGGCGGCGTCTTTGACCGCCTCGGCGCGGGTTCGAATCCAGCGCGTGCTGTCATCGCTGGCGCGTTTGATGCGATGCTCGAGTTCGTAGCCCTGGCCCTTGGCGAGCGCCTTGCGCACCGCTGCCTTGACCCGTTTGCGATCCTCGGGATGCGCGAAAGCCCGGCTGAGTTCGGCACAGGAGTAGGTCGTGCGCTCGGCGCCATGGATGCGTTGCCAGCCCGGCGAGACCTGGATTACATCCTGATCGATCTCCCAGGACCAGGCGCCGGCCTTGGCGATGCGCTCGGCATCGACGAGCATGTTGCGCAGCTCGCGCACGGATTCTTCCATCGCGTGGCGCGCGCTCACATCCCGGTTGACCCCGCGGCGCCCGAGGTAGCGGCCATCATCGGCGATCACCGCGCGGCATTCGTGCTCGATCCAGCGCCAACTGCCATCGCGATGGCGAAGCCGAAACCGCATCACATGCCGGTCATCGGCCTGAGGCGTCAGCGCGTGCGTGAGATGCGCATTCCACGCCTCGCGGTCATCGGGGTGCAAGAGACGCGCAAGGAGTTGCGGGTCATCGAGAAAGGCCTGGGCGCTATAACCGGTGATCTGGCGACAACCCGGCGAGACGTGGATGAAGTAACCCTCGGGGCTGATCCAGTAGTCCCAGTCCGGGCCGTATTCGGTCAGAACGTGGTAGGCCTCCTGGGTGCTGGCAAGCCGATCGTAGGCTTGGCGCAGCTCGCGCTGATGTTGCGCGATGGCGGTGCGATCGACGATCGCGCAAAGCAGCTGCGGCTCGCCGTCGCTGGCGTCAGGCAGCCGGGCGCCATGAAGATCGCCGACGAATTCAAGCCCCTCGGTGGTCATGAATTTGAGTTCTGGCCGCGCCGCCTGCTGCTGTTGGCTTTGGGTGAGCTGGCGCAGGACAGTGAGGAAACTGCCGCGATCGTGCGCATTGACCAGGCGCAGCAGGAAATGATGATGCACGCGCAGATCGCGCAGCGCGAAGAGTTCGCTCGCCGCCGGATTGGCCGAGAGGATGAGTCCGTGCCGGTCGATCACCAGTTCGGCGATCGGTGCGCTTTGGAACAGGGCGGTGAACCGCTCCAGGGACTGGCTCGCGGCGGCTTGGCTGCGCGTCAGCTCCTCGTTTTGGATCTCCAGCTCGGCTTGATAGATGCGCACATTCTCGATCAGCGCATGGAGATTGACATTGTCGCTGGCAATCAGGTCTTCGGCGAGGTCGAAGCGCCCTTCGCGCAGCGCCGAGAGCGCCCGTTCGCGCAGTTGCTCGAGTTCGAGCGCGCTATCGGTATCGGTGGACTGGGAGTCGTTGGAGTCTGTCATCATCGCTCATATTGGCCGCGCTGCGGCAGTCCCGCTCGGACCGCCGCAGGCGTCGATCATGGGTGCCGATCGCCGCCAGCCAGTCGCCGGGAAACCGATCGCAGGTGCTGGGGGCGGGGAATCAGCTGGTTTGACCTTGTTCTCGTTTCCAGGCGCTGATGTCGATATGACTGACGACTACCCCGCCCCCTGGGTGCTGAATGGGCGCTGCATGCATTAAGAACCAACGTTCTACCTCTGGCGAATGGCAAGGGTACTCCATCGAAAAGCGCTCGCACGCTCCCGTGAGCAGCGCCTCGAGCCCCTCCGCAGCCTTCTTAGCATAGTCGCCATCGGCAGCGTTTGCGCCGGCTTGGCAGGCCTCCAGATAGCTGCTGCCCGGTCCGCTGTTGGCCAGGTCGGGGTCGCCATTGCCACAGGCGAACTGGCGCCAGGCCTGGTTGATCATGGTGATCCGCCCGCTGGTGTCGAGCACCGCGACATGCTCGGGGAGCGAGTCCAACACCGATTGCATGCGTTCGATGTCGCGCAGGGTGGTGACATCGACGAAGGTCGCCACCGCGCCCCGGGGCACGCCGGGACGCACCGCGTAGGGCAGGACGCGGGCGAGATACACCCGGTCGTTGACGGCGGGTACCTCGCGCTGGAGCATGTCGCCGTCGTGGATCGTGCGCTTGAGTTCGGCGAAGAAGTCCGGGTAGTCGAGGAGATTGGTGAAATCGTCGATGGCGCGTCCGAGGTCGGCCTCGCGGATCTTGAACAGCTTGGTCGCCTCGGGCGTGAAACGCGTCAGCCTGAGGTCGTGATCGACGAAAATGGTGGCGATGGCCGCCGCCTGGGCCATGCTGTCGAGATCGGCGTTGAGGCGGTTGAGAATCTCGATCTTCTCCTGGTTCTCGGAGTTGACCGTGTAGAGTTCCTCGTTGACCGACTGCAGCTCCTCGTTGGAGCTTTGCAGTTCCTCGTTCGAGGCCATCAGCTCCTCGTTGGTGGCTTGCAGCTCCTCGTTGGCGGTTTCCAGCTCCTCGATGGTGGCCTGCAGGCTCTCGCGGGTCACCGCGAGTTCGCGCTCGAGCGTCTCTAGGCGGTCGGCCGATTCGGCCCCCATGTCCATGGTCTTGACCGACTCGTCATCGGTGTCGAGCCGCAGGGTCGGCTCGGGCTCGAACGAGAGCATCAGGCAGCCGTTGCCCCCGTCTTGCGGGACGTGGCGCACCACTAACCGAATCCGCTCGCTCTGGCCGTTGCCGAGTTTGACGTGCAGGATGTCGGAGCGCATCGACTCCTGGCTGCCGGCGACCTTGTGCAGCAGGGCCTGCGCCACCGGTGCGATCGAGCCGGGCAGCAGCTTGTTGACGTCAAGCGTGGCGCTGCCCTCGCCGATGGAGAGGTAGCGCGAGACATCGCCGAAGACGTGCATCAATTCTTGATGCGCGTTGAGCAGCAGACTGACAGGCGCATAGCCGCGCAGCAGCACCGCTTGGCCGGCATCGATGGCGGCGGCATCGCTGTTGACGCGCGGGCGTTGTGTACCGAGGCGCTTGCCGGTGCCTGGGTAGCGACCGACCGGGGCGTGCGGTTCGAGCGGCGGTACGCCGTGACGCAGGATGCGATAGAGCTTGTGCTTGGAGCTGACAGCGCTGAAATCCTCTTGCACGCTGGCGATGGTCTCGCTCGGGCCGAGAAACAGATAGCCGCCGGGGGCAAGGGCGTATTGGAGCCGGCGCATCACCCGGTCCTGGGCGTCGTTACGGAAATAGATCAGCAGATTGCGGCAGGACACCAGATCCATGCGCGTAAACGGCGGATCTTCAAGCAGATTGTGCTTGGCGAAGACGATGTTATGGCGGATGTCGTTCTTGATGATGTAATGATTGCCGCGTTTGTGGAAGAAGCGCTTAAGTCGCTCCGGCGAGACCTCGGCGGCGATCGATTCGGAGAACATGCCGGTGCTGCCGGCATCGACGTTATGCTGCTCGACGTCGGTGGCGAAGAGCTTGAAGTCGGGCCAGCGGCGCAGTGCGTCGAAGGCCTCCGAGAACAGGATCGCGATCGAGTAGGCCTCCTCGCCGGTGGACACCCCAGGAACCCAGACGCGGATCGGCTGGTTCTCGGCGTGGTCCTTGACGATCGGTAGGATGGCCTTTGCGGCGAGGGCCTCGAAGCATTCGGTGTCGCGGAAAAAATTGGTGACCGGAATCAGCAGTTCGCGCCTGAGCGCATAGAGTTCGCTGGTGTCGCCGTCGAGCAGCCGGACGTAGTTCTCCAGGTCGGGCACATGGCGCACCTGCATGCGCCGTTCGATGCGCCGCATCACCGTGGCCGGCTTGTAGTCGCGGAAGTTGATCCCGCCCTGGTGATGCAGCAGGTGCAGCGCCTCCTCGAGCGCGCTATCGCGGTCATAACTGACACCGGGGCCTTGAGCGCTACTGCTGCTATGGCGACGGTGCGCCCCGCGCGTGCGCGGCTCATGGCTGATGTGATCGAGAATGCGCGGCCCAAGCTCCTCGGGCGGCAGAATCGCATCGACCAGGCCGGTGGCAATCACGCTGCGCGGCATGCCGTCGAACTTCGACGACTCCGGGTCTTGCGATAACAGCAGGCCGCCGGCGTCATTGATGGCGACGGCACCGCGGGTGCCATCGGAGCCGGTGCCGGAGAGAACGACAGCGATGGCGCGGTTGCGATAGGCGTTGGCCAGCGAGCCGAAGAACAGGTCGATCGGCAAGGCCAGGCCGCGCGGACTTTTCGGGCGTAGGTTCAGCTCGGTGCCGGAGACGCTCATCATGCTCGCCGGCGGGATCAAATAGATGCGATCAGGCTCGATCTTCATGCCGTCTTCGACCGTGACCACCGGAATCGAGGTATGGCGCCCGAGTAGGTTGCCCATCATGCTCTTGTGATCGGGCGACAGGTGCTGAATCACGACGAAGGCCGCGCCGGTGCGCTCCGGCAACGATTGGAAAAAGCGTTCGAGCGCATCAAGTCCGCCCGCCGAAGCGCCGACGGCGACCACATAGGGAAGGGCATTGACCTGCTGACTCTCGGATACCTGCTGAGGGTCTCTCGGTTGTTCGTGCTCTGACATGGCTGGCTCGGCGTGGCGTTAGGAATAAATCGCTCGGGGCGGATGGTAGCCGACTGCATGATCTCCGCCATAGGGTTGTCGGTACCGATCTGACATATATCATGGGCGTGTTTGCCTCGCATTGACCAAGCCAAGGAATAACCCTAGAGTCCTCATGTCATGTAGAAGGTGCCTTGCGATTGACGCGAGGTGAAACGGGAAGCCGGTCCGGCGGATGCTCCAAGCGCATCCGCGATGCCGGCGCTGCCCCCGCAACGGTAGGCGAGTGCAGGCGCGATCGAATGCCACTGTGGCCCATTCACGAGGCCATGGGAAGGTGACGCGCCTTGGGCTCGACGCAAGCGTTTGCGTCGAGCCCGGCTCGCGAGCCCGGAGACCGGCCTTCTGCGACACGCTGGCACTGCGGAGGGCGGAAACCGGTGAAGTGGCGCCGTGTCGGCGTCCATTTCTACCGTCTTTGTCCTCAAGCGGGCCTTCGCCCACTGCGTCTCACGGGTGGTGAGACCTGAGAGGACTTTCAGATGACTGACTCAATTGACCCTTCGCCGTGGTGGCCCTGGCTGCCCTGCGCCACGGCCTTGCTCTGTGCTGCACCGCTGCAGGCCGAGGTCGAGGCAACGACCACGCTCGCCCCGATTGTGGTCACTGCGACCCGCACCGCGCAAACCGCCGACGAAACGCTGGCCTCGGTGACGGTGATCGATCGCGCCGCGATCGAGCGGCGCCAATCCAAGACCATGACCGATCTGCTGCGCGGGCTGCCCGGCGTGGCCATCTCCAGCAATGGCGGGCTGGGCGCGAATACCTCGTTGTTTCTGCGCGGCACCAATGCCGATCACACCCTGGTGCTGATCGATGGCATCAAGGTCGGCTCGGCGACCACCGGGACGGCGCCCTGGCAGCACATCCCGGTCGATCAGATCGAGCGCGTCGAGGTGGTGCGCGGTCCGCGCTCTAGCCTGTATGGCTCGGAGGCCATTGGCGGTGTCGTTCAGATCTTCACCCGCCGCAGTCGCATCGAGCCGCTGACACCGAGGTTGAGCCTGGGCGCTGGCTCCAATAACACCATCCGCACCAGTGGAGGCCTCTCAGCCGGCACTGAGCGCGGCTGGTTCGATGCCCATCTCGGCGTCGAGCAAAGCGCCGGCTTCGATGCTTGTCGCGGCGAGCCCGGCGTTGGTGGCTGTTTCGTCGATCAGCCAGATGACGATGGCTATACCAATAAACATGGCGCGCTCAGTGCGGGCTGGCGCGTGTCCGATCGGCTTTCGCTGGAGGCGAACTTGATGCGCTCGGAGGGCGATGTCGAGTTTGATGGCAGCGCTTGGACCGGCAATCGCAGCAAGACGCTGCTGCAGGTCGCACGGCTGCAGGCACGGGTTCAACCGCTGGAGGCCTGGAGCAGCACCGTGGAGGTCGGCCGCAGTTGGGACCGGTCGCGTAATTTCTTTGAGGACGCCTTTCTGAACCGCTTCGATACCCACCGCGATCAGCTTGGCTGGAAGAATGACCTCCTGTTTGGGGCCAGCCAGCAGTTGACGTTCGGCATCGAGCATCGTCGCGATGCGATCACGACCAAGATCCGTTATGCCGAGGATGCGCGCGAGAACACCGGCTATTACGGCCAATATCTGGGGCGCCTCGGAAAGGCGGACCTGCAGCTCAGCCTGCGCCAGGACGAGGACTCGCAGTTCGGCGGTCATGGCACCGGCAACGCCGCGCTTGGCTACGGTTTCGCCAATGGGCTGCGGCTAACGGCGAGTGTCGGGACTGCGTTCAAGGCGCCGACCTTCAACGAGCTGTACTACCCCGGCTTTGGCAATCCCAACCTCGATCCGGAACAATCCCGCAGCGTCGAAGCCGGCATCTCCGGCGCCCATCCCTGGGGCCGTTGGGCGGCGAATCTGTACCAGACCGACATCGACGATCTGATTTCGACCGTGCAGGTGTCCCCGAGTCGATTTCTGCCCGAGAATGTCGATCGCGCCCGCATCCGGGGTCTGGAACTCAACACCACCGCCGAGTTCAGCGGTTGGATGATGGACGCCAACCTGACCCTGCTCGATCCGCGTAACCGATCCCGTGGGCCGGAGCAGGACAATCTGCTGCCGCGCCGCCCAGAGCAGACCTTCCAGCTCGATGCCGACCGGCAGTTCGGGCGCATCGGTGTCGGCGGGACTCTGTTCGTCTCCGGGCGGCGCTTCGATGACACCGCCAACCGGATCCGACTCGATGGCTACACGCTAGTCGATCTGCGCGCCGACTATGCGCTCAGCGATGCGCTACAGTTGCAAGCGCGGGTCGAGAACCTGTTCGATGAACAGTACGAGACCGCCGCCTACTTCAATCAGCCCGGGCGCACGCTGTTCGTGAATCTGCTCTATCAGCCCTGAGCGGCGTGCTCGCGATTGGCCGGCGAGTCGCGGCGGCTCGCCGGATCGAGTTATTGGCTCCGGCAAGCACAATGGCGCGACCGTGGCTACTGGTCGGTGAAAATCTGATCGATGATCGCGGTAAGCGCGTCTCGCGAGTGATCGAACCTTCAAATGTTTTGGCAGTTGCAGGATCACGCGTTGCTCGCGTTAGCCGCTGGTGCTCGCATGGGCCGTTCCATCCAGCATGGCAGTTTCGGCATCCGAGATGAGGTCCAATCAGCGCGATGAGCAGTCGGGTCAATCAGTGAAATTAGGTCTGGATCGAGACGTGGCGAGCGGGTGCATCCTCCTCCTTGGCGGCGCGCGCTCGGGCAAGAGCCGGCTTGCCGAGCGTCTGGCCTTCGAGTCGGGGCTGGCCGTGACCTACATCGCCACTGCGACCGGGAGCGATGACGAGATGGCTGCTCGGATCGCTGCACATCAGGCGCGGCGGCCAGCGGATTGGATGTTGGTCGAGGAGCCGTTGGCGCTGCCGGCGGCGCTCGAATCCTGCTGTCAGCCCGAGCGCTGCGTGCTCGTCGAGTGCTTGACGCTCTGGCTCGCGAACCTGCTCTGGGCCGAGGAGCCAGGGCGGCTGGACGCTGAACTTGCGGCCCTGGACGCGCTGCTGCCACGGCTGCCGGGGCAGGTCATCTTCGTCGGCAACGAGGTCAACATGGGCGTGATCCCGGTCAACGACCTGGCCCGTCGCTACGGCGACCTCGCCGGCAGCCTGCATCAGCGCATCGCCGCCCAGGCCGAGCAGGTGGTGCTGACGGTTGCTGGACTGCCGTTGGTGCTCAAGGGGCCGCCGCTACCGTTCCTAGACCCATAGAAAAACATTCCTATGGTACGTAAGCCGAACAGTGCTGCTTACGCTTGGCGGGTTGGAATTGCGCCAACCGCCGGCGAATGGATCGCCGCTCGCGCCGTGCC
>PWTO01000034.1 GCA_003562815.1 Chromatiaceae bacterium
CAAGATAGGAATCGACATCGAACCGACGCTGCCCACTGGCAGTGCGGTAAGTGGCGATTCGCCCATCATCTGCGTATTTTCGGAGTGTGTTGGCATGGAGTCCTAGTATCTCAGATGCTTCTCTGGAGGGGACATACCTTGGCATGTGTGTTTCGCGTTTGGTTTGGTATGTTTACGTAAGTTAGCATACTAATACCTAGGTTTTAACTCATATAGTATATTCCTACTTCGGTTAATCCGAGCGAGCTTGTGAAATTAAGTGCCCGTGTTGACAACAGGCTAGGTTGCAGTACACAAGGCGTCTTGCAAGCGCTGCACTTGACCGAGCGTCCACGCATGCCTAACCTGTGACGTTTTTCTGCTGCTCGTGCCCGTCATCGCGCAAGCGGTGTTTCAACCACGCACGGTGAGCATCCTGAGGCCAGCCAAGGGGTCAAAATGCAATCGTTTCAGGGCACGACCATTCTTTCGGTACGTCGCGGGCGCAATGTCGTCATCGGCGGCGACGGTCAGGTCTCGCTCGGCAACACCGTGGTCAAGGGCAACGCGCGCAAGGTGCGCCGCCTTTACAAAGAACGCGTGCTCGCCGGTTTCGCCGGTGCCACCGCCGATGCCTTCACCCTGTTCGAGCGCTTCGAGTCCAAGCTCGACAAGCACCAGGGCCATTTGACCCGCTCGGCGGTGGAACTCGCCAAGGACTGGCGCACCGACCGCATGCTGCGTCGGCTTGAGGCGATGCTCTGCGTCGCCAATCAAGAAGCCTCGTTGATCATCTCCGGTACCGGCGATGTGCTCGAACCCGAGTACGACCTGATGGCGATCGGCTCCGGGGGCTCGTTCGCCGCATCGGCGGCACGCGCGTTGTTGGAGAATACCGATCTCGGTGCGCGCGAGATCGTCGAGCGCGCGCTCGGCATCGCCGCCGATATCTGCATTTACACGAATCGCAACCTCGTCATCGAGGAGCTTGCGGAGCACTAATGTCCGATACCACCACCCCGAGACAGATCGTTGCCGAGCTGGACAAGCATATCGTTGGCCAGCACGAGGCCAAGCGCGCGGTGGCGATCGCGCTGCGCAACCGCTGGCGTCGCTCCCAGATCCCGGAGCCGATGCGCTCGGAGATCACGCCGAAGAACATCCTGATGATCGGGCCGACCGGTGTCGGTAAGACCGAGATCGCGCGCCGCCTGGCGCGTCTGGCGCATGCGCCTTTTCTCAAGGTCGAGGCGACGAAGTTCACCGAGGTCGGCTACGTCGGCCGCGATGTCGAATCGATCATCCGCGATCTGGCCGACATCGCCATCAAGATGGAACGCGAGCAGCAAATGCTGCAGAACCGCGGCCGGGCCGAGAACGCGACCGAGGAGCGCATTCTCGACGCGCTGCTGCCGCCCCCGTCCGACTTCGATGAGGACAGCCGTGGCCGTGGCGCCTCGTCCGGCACGCGCGAGAAGTTTCGCCAGAAGCTGCGCGCCGGCGAACTCGACGAACGCGAGATCGAGATCGAGGTCAGCATGGGGGCGATGGGCGTCGAGATCATGGCGCCGCCGGGCATGGAGGAGATGACCAATCAGTTGCAGGGGCTGTTCAAGAATCTCGGTTCGAATCGCTCCAAACGGCGCAAGCTGCGGATCGGCGAGGCGCGCAAGATCCTGCTCGACGAGGAGGCCTCCAAGCTGATCAACGAAGAGGAAATGAAGCTTGCGGCGATGACCAACGTCGAGCAGAACGGCATCGTCTTCCTCGACGAGATCGATAAGGTGACGCGCCGTGCCGAGCAGAGCGGCGGTGCCGATGTCTCGCGCGAGGGTGTGCAACGCGATCTGCTGCCCCTGGTCGAGGGGAGCACTGTCTCGACCAAGCACGGCATGGTGAAGACCGATCACATCCTGTTCATCGCCTCCGGGGCCTTTCATCTGGCCAAACCCTCGGATCTGGTGCCGGAGCTGCAAGGCCGATTGCCGATTCGAGTCGAATTGCAGGCGCTGACCTCGGACGACTTCATCCGCATCTTGACCGAACCGGATGAGTCGTTGACCGATCAATACTCAGCGCTGCTCGCGACCGAAGGGGTGACCATCGAATTCGCCGAAGAGGGCATCCGCCGTATCGCCGAGATCGCCTACCAGGTCAACGAGCGCACCGAAAACATCGGCGCTCGCCGACTGCATACGGTGATGGAGCGGTTGCTTGAGGACGTCTCGTTCAACGCCACCGAGATGGACCGCGTGACCGTCACCATCGACGCCAACTATGTCGATAAGAGCCTCGGCGAGCTGGCCGCCGACGAGGATCTTTCGCAATATATTCTTTGAGCGGCCATCAATACCAGGTTACCAGGGTCAGCACGCTGGCTGACACGCCTGTGCTGGACGAGCAATATGGCTTAGAGATCGCGCTAGAAAACCCCACATTGGTCTTCAAGCTGCGTTCGGCAGCCAAGATTCACCATGAAGGAGTTTTCATGCCAACCCCAACCGAATTCAATCTGCACCGCAGCTCGCGCGTGCTGGAGATCAGCTTCGATGACGGCCAGCACTTCACCATGCCAGTCGAGTTCCTGCGCGTTTATTCACCCTCGGCCGAGGTGCAGGGGCACGGGCCGGGTCAGCGCGTGCTTCAGCTCGGCAAAGAAGAGGTGAATATCGATCGCATCGAGCCGGTCGGCAACTATGCCGTCTGCCTGTTCTTCGACGATGAGCACAACACCGGCATCTATTCCTGGGAGTATCTCTATAAGCTTGGCGAGAACCAGGAGGAACTCTGGAAGACCTATCTCGATGAGCTGGAGAAGGCTGGGCATCCGCGCAAGGTTCGCCTCTCGTGAGCGCGACTTAGGAGCGCAGATCCGCGCCGGCGCTTCGCTGTCACACGGGTGACACACGCCTTTGCTAAGGTCAGGGCTTGATCTCTCCGTGATGGATCGCTTTTCATTGAGCCTCTCCGACGACCTTGGCAATCCGCCCGGCTTGGCGTTCGGCGATCACCCGAACATTGGCGACATCATCGATGACGCCTCCATCCAGGAACTGGACCAGATCCTGGCGCAGCGAACGCTGGTGCCCGCCTTCGCCCCGATCGCCGAATTGCGACTGCGTGACCCCCATGGCTACCGGGGGCAGGTCAGCGGACCGGCCGCTAGCCCTTTGCGCCTCCCCCTCACCCTGTTCGGCGTCGCTACCCACGCGGGGCGGGCGGCGGCGTTGACGCTCGCCGCCTTATCCAGTCTCGGGGGGCAGTTCCACGCGCAGGGGCTCGACGGCAAGCTGTTCTATCGGGTCAGGCGGGCGGCATTATACGACCCCGGCTTTTCAGCCGAGCGGCTGCAGGAGACCTTGACGCACGCCGGGCTGGCGCCGGAACGCCTGGTGCTTGGACTCACCGAGCACCGCGCCCATGCCAGCGCGAAGGTGCTCGAGCGGTTGTTTGCCGATCTTCGCGCGCTGGGCATCCAGATCGCCCTGTGCGGATTCGGCGACAGTCATGGTGCTCTGCTCGCGGTGCAGGCGCTACGCCCGGCCTATATCGAACTAGGCCACGGCCAGTGCGAGGGTCTGCATGCCGATGCTGGGCGCCAGGATTTCGCCCGCGCCACCTTGGATATCGGGCGTCGCTTCAATGCCTTGGTGTTGGCCAGCGGGATCGATACCGAGCAGGATCTGCGCACTGCCGAAGTGCTGGGTATCCCGCTGCTACAGGGTGCCCATATCGGCTCGGTCGATCCGCAACCGCGAAAGCGGCTGCGCAAAAAACTGTTCGGCACCGGCGGCCCGGAGTCCGATCCGGGGCCTGAGGCGCTGGATGCAACGACCGTGGCTAAGCTTGCGAACGATGTGACGCCGGTGGGCCCGGACTATAGCGTCGCCGAGGTCGGTGAACTCTTTCATGTGAACTGCCGACTGCAGACCTTGCCGGTGGTGGAAAAAGGCAAGCCCTTGGGGCTCGTGCGGCGGATGGATTTCTTGAACCTCTTCCTCAGCCGCTACGGACGTGCGCTGTACGGCAAGAAACCGATCCGGCTGTTGATGGACGCCAAACCGCTGATGGTCGAGCACGACACCCCGGTCAGCGAGGTCAGCCAGAAGCTCACCGAACACAATCAGGGTAATGCGCCACCGGACTTTCTCGTTACCCGCAACGGTCGCTACCTGGGCGTTGGCTCGATGGTCGATCTGCTGCGCGAGGTCACCGTCCTGCAACTGCAGATGGCGCGGTATGCCAATCCGTTGAGCGGCCTGCCGGGCAACATCCCGATCAATCAGCGCATCAGCGACATGCTGCGCAAACAGCGTGAATTCGTCGTCGTCTACGTGGATCTGGACAACTTCAAGCCGTTCAACGATGCCTATGGATACAGCAAGGGCGACGAGGTGATCGTCGCGGTTGCCACGCTCCTGCTCAGCGAGTGCGGCGTGCTGGGCGATTTCGTCGGCCATGTCGGTGGCGATGATTTCGTCATCCTGTTCGAGGATGACGACTGGGAGGTGCGTTGCCAACGCATCCTGGCGACCTTCGAAGCCCAGGCGCCGGGTTTCTACAACGACACCGATCGCGAGCATGGTGGCCTCTGGGGAGAGGATCGCCAGGGCGGGCGGGTGTTCTTTCCTTTTCTCAGTCTCTCATTGGGGGCGGTGCGGCCCGATCCGAGTTGCTGCACGTCCTACCATGATGTCGCCACCATGGCCGCAGACGCAAAGCACATGGCCAAGCTGCAGGCTGGCAACAGTCTGTTCGTCGAGCGCCGCTGCGGACCGCATCGAGTGGCGTGATCGCGAGGTCGTGCCCGCGCCTAGCGCGCCTTCGCCGCGAGCAGGTGGCGCCAGAGGATGACCACACTGATCAAGAGCATCACCATCGCCGCCCCGGGGGCGAGCAACGGGATCGGCGCGTCTGGCAACGGCACCAAAATCAGCGCTGTGGCCAGCCCGGCGAGCACCAGCGCGCTCAGCGTTGCGGTGGTGCGCGCGTGGTTGCTCCCGATCTGAGTGGTCAGCGCGGTCAGCCCCCGATTGCCGCCCTCTGGATAGAGCGCAGCCTGATGCTCAAGCTGATCGATGATGCGGTTCACCGCCACTGGGATATCCGGTAGGCGCTCGGCGAGCGCCGGCCAGTTATGCGCGAAGCGCCGTGCCAGCATGCGCGGGCCGATCTGCTCGCGCATCCAGCGCTCCATGAACGGCTTGGCCGTGGTCCAGAGGTCGAGCTGCGGGTAGAGCTGACGACCCAACCCCTCGATATTGAGCAACGTCTTCTCCAGCAGCACTAACTGCGGTTGAATCTCCATCTCGAAGCGGCGCGCGGTCTGGAACAGGTTGACCAGGAAGCCGCCGAACGAGATCTCCGACAAGGGCTTCTCGAAGATCGGCTCGCAGACGGTGCGGATGGCCGACTCGAACTCCTCCACCCGGGTGCCACGCGGGACCCAGCCGGATTCGACGTGCAATTCGGCGACGCGGCGGTAATCGCGGCGGAAGAAGGCGAGCAGGTTCTCGGCGAGATAGCGTTGGTCTTCCTTGGTCAGGCTGCCGACGATGCCGAAATCGACCGAGATGTAGCGCCCGGAGTCCTCGACGAAGATGTTGCCGGGATGCATGTCGGCGTGGAAGAAATTATCGCGAAACACCTGGGTGAAGAAAATCTCCACACCACGGGTGCCAAGCAGGCGCATGCTGATGCCTTGGGCCTTGAGCTGCTCGACCTGCGACACCGGCGTGCCATAGATGCGCTCCATCACCATCACGTTGGGCCGGGTCCAGTCCCAGAACACCTCGGGGATGTAGAGCAGTTGGCTGTGCTTGAAGTTGCGCCGCAACTGCGAGGCATTGGCCGCCTCGCGCTGCAGGTTGAGTTCGTCGAAGATGGTCTTCTCGTATTCGCGCACCACCTCGACCGGGCGCAGGCGACGCCCGTCGGGCCAATAGCGCTGCGCTAAGTGCGCGAAGGTCAGCATCAGATCGACATCGCGGCGGATGATGCGCTCGATGTCCGGGCGCAGCACCTTGACGATCACCGCTTGGCCATTCTTCAAACGCCCGGTGTGGACCTGCGCGATCGAGGCGCTCGCGAGCGGAATCTCCTGAAACTCATCGAGGACGCTTTCGACCGGCTGGCCCCAAGCCTTCTCGATCAGGCGGCGCGCCTCGGGTCCAGGGAAGGGGGGCACGCGATCCTGTAGTCGTGCCAGCTCGACTGCCAACTCCTCCGGCAGCAGATCGACTCGGGTCGAGAGTAGCTGGCCGAACTTGATGAAGATCGGCCCAAGCTCCTCCAGCGCGAGGCGCACCCGCACCGGATAGGCGGGCAGTGTCCGTCGGTACCAGTGCCAGGGCGCGAGATAGAGGACAAAGCGCAGCGGTCGGAACAGCTTGGTGGCGACGATGACCTCGTCGAGGCCATGCCGCAGGAGCACGACATTGATATGGAGCAGCCGCAGCGACTGCGAGAGACGAAACATGGCGGGCTCGGGGCGGCTAGGTCCTGTTAGGCAGGATAATGGACAGGGATTAGGCTGGGGCTGAATCTGGATCTGGGGCTGAATCTGGACCAAGCGCCTGGTCCAGGCGGCGCGTGAGCCGCTCGACGCGCGCCTCGAGTCGTTCCACATCGTCGCGCAGTTGATCGACCCCGCCGAGGAAGCCCTGCATCTCGGTCTCGCTGGGCAAGAAGCGCCCTTCCTCGATGAGGTATTCGCGCAGATCGGCTTCGAGCCGCTGACCGCTGTGCTCGACCCAGCGCGTGCCAGCGCGCGCCTGCTGGCCGATGCGATGCGCGAGGCTGTCACCGACCAGGGTCGCCAGTTGCGCTTCCCAGTCGATATCCAGGCCCTTGATCACATCGCCGATGGTCTGCGCCAGGCCATTATCGCCCTCGATCTGGACCGCGCCGCTGAAGACCTCGTCCTCGCGATGCTCGGCCAGGGCCATGCTCAGCAGCGCCGCCGGGGTGGCGCGTACCAGACAATCGGGCTCGGCGGCATAATCGCCGAACAGACGCAAGGCGTTGCCCTCCGGGACCACATGCAGGTGCAGTCCGAAGCCGCTCAGTTCGATTCGCAACACCTGCCCTTGTACCTTGGCAAGCCCGGCCGCACCCTCGGGGTCGAGCGCAAGGAGGCGATCGATCAGGGCCTCCGTGGACGCCAGCACCGCAGCGGGCAGCGTCAGGCCAGCATCATGGTTGGTCTGGGTGTCGGTACTCACAACTTATAACCGCGATGGATGGCGACGATGCCGCCGGTCAGGTTGAAGAACTCGCAGCGTTCCAGCCCCGCCTGCTCCATCATCGCGCGCAGCGTCTCCTGGTCCGGATGCATGCGAATGGATTCGGCCAGATAGCGATAACTATCGGGATCGCCGGCGACAAAGCGCCCCAGCGTCGGCAGCACCGAGAACGAGTAGAGATCGTAGGCCTTGGCCAACGGCTTGGCGTTCGGATGCGAGAACTCCAGCACCAGGGCACGACCGCCAGGGCGCAGCACGCGGAACATCTCGTTTAAGGCGAACTGCTTGTGCGTGACGTTGCGCAGGCCGAAGCCGATGGTCACGCAGTCGAAGCTGTCGTCGGCGAAGGGGATCTTCTCGGCATCGATCAAGACGTAATCGAGATTGCCGACGACGCCGGCATCGACCAGCCGCTCGCGGCCCTGTTCTAGCATCGCCTGATTGATGTCGGACATCACCACGCTGCCGGAGGGACCGACGATGCGCGAGAACTGCTCGGCCAGATCGCCGGTGCCGGCGGCGAGATCGAGCACGCGTTGCGCGCGCCGCACGCCGGCGAGTTCGATGGTGCGTCGCTTCCAGAGGCGATGGATGCCCATCGACATCAGGTCGTTCATCAGGTCGTAACGCGAGGCGACCGAGTCGAACACCGCGCGCACGCGCTCGGCCTTCTCTTTGACCGGGACTTCCTGGTAACCGAAATGGGTAGTCTTATCGTCGGACATCGAGGGTTGTTACTGAGACGGCTATCGAGATTGTGCTGAGTTTACACTGCAGTGCCCTCAGTGTCAGGACAGGTGTGCGTGCCGCAGTCATGCGGCTTAGAGCAGAAAACCATGCTCAAGCACTTGGGGCCGGAGTTTCTGGCTGAGGGCATCGTAAGCGGTCTTGAACGGCTCGAAATCTACGGCTTCGCGATCGCTGTTGGCCGCCAGCGCACGTCGAATCTGATACCAGCCAGCGTCCGGGCGGTTGAGCTTGAACGCGTCGCGGATCTTTTTCTCGAAGCGGGTGGTGTGGTAGCGCGTCCAGAGTACGCGCCCAGCATCCAGGACGTTCTTGGCTTCTGTGGACAGCGTGAGTTTGCTCAGATACTGGACCATCACATCGGACTCGAAACGCCCGCTGGCTCGAACCTCGTCCTCGGTGAAGGGGATGAAGTGGTTGACCAGCGACCAGGTTTTGCCGTTCCACTCCAGACCATCGGCGCCGGCTGACAGGTTGGAACCGTTGAACAGCATCCAGATCAGGCAATCGGATTTGAAGGCGGGCGTGAGCGTGCCGCTAGGTTGCAAGAACTGGTCGCGATCATTGAGCCAGATTGGTTTGATCAGCCGGCGCACGGCGAAGACGATGGCGGCTTGCCAGAGGTTGTCTGGGGTGACGAAAAAGGCTCCGGCATTGCCGTAGCCGGAGGACAACAGCGCTGTTCCAGTCGCGGCATGCTGCAAGTCGTTCCCGAAGCAAATCATGCTGCCGATCGCGCCATCGGCCCATTTCTTGCCACGGACATCTTTGGTGCTGGTGGTCGGCGTGAGGGCGTTCTTGAGCGGCAGGGCGTCTTGCTGATTGGAACGCGGGCGCACGATCCACTTCGAGAGCGGCGCCTGGTCCTGTTCGGGATAAAAGGACTTCTCGCTGATCGCCAGGCCAGTCTTGTCGAGTGCCGTGGTCTGGATCTCCTGAAGCGGCCGCGCTTTTGCGGTATCCCACACCAGAAAGCCAATCGGAAAATCGCCCTTGAGACCATCGAAGGCGCGGCTGTGCACCACGAAGCCGCCGAGATACCTGGCGCTCCACTGGGCGCGGAAGGGCGCAAAATTGGGAGCAGTGACGTACTTGAGCTTGCTGAATACAGCCACCGTTGCCCCCGGCAACTCGCGCTGGATACGCACCAGAAACTGCACGAACAGCTCGCGCGCCGCGTAGCCCAGCCCGTCCATGCTGGCGCCGATGCGGGTACTGGCCACGCCGCGCTTGACTTCGGCGTTGCGGCCATTGGCGGCGGTGGTGTTGTCGACGTTCATCGCCTCCGCATAGGGCGGGTTGATGAGCACCAGGATCTTCCGGGCGCCTTTCTTCTGCGCCTTGAGGTCGGCAATCGCCTCGCGCAAGGCTGGCGGTACCTTGTTGGTCAGGCTGTAGTCGATCTGGCCGTCTGCGTTCACATCGTCGTTGAGATAGTCGTACTGAAAGCGGGTTGCCGCCACGCAGGTACGGCTCGCCGTCATCACATCGATATCGGCCTGATCGAGCGTGCTCATGTAGAGGTTGCGGTGGTTGGAGTGCTTGACCTCCAGGTTGCCGACGCCGCAGCACATGTCCCAGACGATGTAGTTTTTCTGCCAGTGACGGCCGAGGGTCGCGCCAAGCAGCTTGTAAGCCTTATCGACGATATGCAGCGGTGTGTAGAAGGCGCCCTTGAAACTGCGTTCATCGAGTGGCAGCAGACTGTCGCGTCGCTCCAGCAGATAGGCGCGGTGCTCCTCCTCGGGCGGACGGTGATAGATGGCCCAGAAGCGCCGGTAGCCTTGCTCGCTGGACAGCTCGTAAGTGTGGCCATTGAGCAGAAACAGCGGATGGTCGCCCTCGTGCAGCAGACGTGCCGGCAGATTGGCCATCGCCGCCTTGACGCCGTCGTGCATGATGTCGGCGAAGAACAGCAGGGCGTAATCGGACTCGGCCACGCCCTCGAGTTCGCGGCCCACCATGTCCACCCACCTGTCGAACACCTGGCGCAGGTTGTCGGGCGTGATGGGCGCGCGGATCAGGCGGCCTTCCTTGATCGCCTGCTTGACGGTGGCGATGAACGCCTGTTCGTGGTTCTCCAGCTTGTAGACCACAAAATGCGTTTCGATAGAGGGCGCGACCTGGGCGGCAAACCGATTGTCGGCCTTCGAGCCTGACTTGGGCCACTGGATCGACCTGTCGTCCAAAATCGGCAACGCCTTGGCCGTTTCCATGATCGCGGCCTTTTCGCGATCGATCACGGCTAGAAACGGCGGAATCGGCTCGCCCTTCTTGCGCGCGTCGCGCACATAGAACAGCAGTTGGGCGAACATCAGCACCGGCGGCGTGGGTGCACTCTTGGACTCGAACCAAAGTTCCTCGGTCTGGATGTCGATCAGGCCCTTGGTATAGCGTTTGAGCCCGAGCGCTTTGATATAGGCATCCTTGACGTCCTCTTCCGATTTGGCCCTGGCCAGTTCCGCGATCAGACTCATCCTGCATCCGCCTCCAGGGCCAGATGGATGGCGATCTTAGAGGGCATGCAGCCGATGCGCGCGCAGGTGGTGCCGAGCGGCCCACCGTTGATGAGCGCCCAGTTGTCAGTGACCTTGGAGATGACGGGTCGATGGGGCTCGACCGGGCTGAGTCTAGGCTGCTTGAGCATCGTGGCTTCTGCTGACTAAGAGGGCGTTGCGGCAGATCGGCGGATGGCATGTGTCGTACAGAGAAGTGCTAAGGTACAGGGCGAGGCGTTCTTCTCGGTCGCTTCAGTCTATCTGACAACGGCCGGATGGCCGCCGGCCTTCGAGATCACCGACATGAGGGCGAGCACATGATTGGCTGGGCATTGACATTTTTGATTGTTGCACTGATTGCAGGGGTGCTTGGGTTGGGCGGCGTTGCCGTTATTGCGACCGAAATCGCCTGGATTTTGTTCGTCGTGGGTCTGATTCTGGCTGTTATCTTTGCTATTCTTGGCCGCCGGCCCCCGCTTTAACGAGTGCATGTCGCTTTTCCGCTCATGCATCGACGGAGAGAAATTCTAGATGAAACAAAAACTCACCATCCTGCTTGCGATGATTGTCGCAGTCTTTCTCGTGTTCGTCTATTTTCGGATTGGCCCGCGTTCCTGGGACGTCCAGGTCACCGGTGTCACCGGCGACGGACGCCATGTGCAGTATCGGATCGAGACGCTGCGCGCAGGCACCACCGATCCGCTGATCTTCCGCAATGAGGACGCCGGTTTCATGCCCCCGTACCTGAAGTTCGATTCGGCCGATCTGCAATCGACCGCCAGCCGCGTTGCGCGCAATTGCCCGGAGACCACCGTCAAGATGAACGGCTACAGCATGCGCATCCCATGGTTGGACATGTTCCCGAACGCGACCTCTATTCAGGCCCCGGAAGAATGCCTCAAATCCCCCACCTCCCAGACGGGAGGCGCAAGCACCAACCGCGCTGGTGTCAGGCATTGAGCCGCCAGCCACATTGAGCCCCAGGGATGCTGCACAGAGGACCCATAACATCGTGGAGATGACAGGCAAGATCACGCAGGTACTGCCGGAGAAGAGCGGCACTTCAGCTCGCGGCCCCTGGCGTAAGCAAGAGTATGTGCTCGAACTCCCGGGCGACTTTCCGAAGCAGGTCTGCTTCATGGCCTGGGGCGATCGCATCGATCAATTCGGCATCCGCGAGGGCCAAGCGCTGACCGTGAGTTTCGACCTCGAGAGCCGTGAGTTCAACGGCCGCTGGTACACCGATGTCAAGGCGTGGCGCGTCGCACCCGCCGGCGCCGGCGCGGCGGGCGACGAGCAGATGCCCGATGAGCCACCGCCGTTCGATGACGAGCCGCCGTTCTGAGGACACAAGCGGACTTTCTTGCATTCACGCCAGCCCTTTCTTTAAGCTGAGGGCACCAGCAGTGAGCGCCCTTGCGCGCGGTGCCTATCATGCCCAGCTTCAAACTGTCGCCGCGCTGAGGAGGCCTCGGGCGCACCTCGAGCCGACCCCAACGACACGAGTGATCTATGTCTCAAGAACAGCCTATCAGTCAAACGCTGCCAACCGGGGTGATGCTCAATGCCTACCCCGACAGCATCGGTGGCCGGCTTTCCGACATCGTCGATGTACTGAAGCGGCCCGAGTTCAAAGATACCTTTTCTTTGTTCTACATCCTGCCGACTTTCTTCAACAGCGACCTCGATCGCGGTTTCTCGATCATCGACTACGGCCTCAACGAGGAGCTGGTCACGCCCGAGGATCTCGCTGAGCTGAATAAGCTCAACATCCACTTCAAGCTCGATCTGGTGCTGAACCACCTCTCGGTGCAGTCGCATCAGTTCCAGGATCTGATCGAGCACGGCAACGAGTCGCCGTACAAGGACTTCTTCGTCGATTGGAACGAGTTCTGGCACGCGCACGGTACCGAAGGCCCGGATGGGACCATCATTCCGACCGAGGAATACCTGCAAAAGCTGTTCATGCGCAAGCCCGGGCTGCCGATCCTCAAGGTGCGCTTCCCGGACGGTTCCGATCGCCTGTACTGGAACACCTTTTATCAGGACGTCAGCTACCAAGAACTCGAGCCGGAGGATCTCGCCGCCGTCGAGGGCATCTCTGCCGACGACGCTCCGGCGGTCGCCTCGCTCGTCAACCACGCCATCGCCGCCAAGACCGATCCGGCGGCGATCGATCTCGACGGCTATTCCGAGCACAAAGATGCGATCCTCGACGTGATCGAGCGCAAGCGCCAGTATCTCGGACAGATGGATCTCAATGCGCGCTCCGAGCAGGTCTGGAGCTTCTATGAGGAAACCCTGAAGCGGCTGCGTGACTATGGCGCCAAGATCATCCGCCTCGATGCGTTCGCCTATCTCCACAAGGTACCGGGCGAACCCAACTTCTTTAACCGCCCCGGCACCTGGGACTACCTGGAACGGCTGAAGCGCATCGCCGAGGCCAACGATCTCATCGTCTTCCCCGAGATCCATGCCGAATATGGCACCGGGCTGCATGAAGAGGTCGCGAGCAAGGGCTTCCCGATCTACGACTTCTTCTTCCCCGGTTTGGTGATCGATGCACTGGAGCGCGGCACCAATCGGGCGTTGCTGCGCTGGATCGACGAGATCCGCGCCAAGGGCCTGCAGACCATCAACATGCTCGGCTGCCACGACGGCATCCCCTTGCTCGACCTGCGCGGCAAGGCTGCGGCCGGCAGCTTCCGCGAAGGGCTGCTGGATGAGGAGCAGATCGAGGCCACCATGGCCCGCGTCACCGAGCGCGGCGGTCGCGTGAAGAATCTCTATGGCCCGGATGGGCGCAAGATCGCTTACTACCAGATCAACGCCACCTTCTTCAGCGCGCTCGGCGAGGACGAGCAGAAGTTGTTGATGGCGCGCGCCATCCAGATCTTCATGCCGGGCATCCCGCAGGTCTGGTATCTGGATCTGTTCGCCGGCAAGAATGACTACGAAGCCGCCGATCGCGGCGGCGCCGCTGGCCATAAGGAGATCAACCGCACCAATCTCTCGCTCGAAGATGTCGAGGCCGGGCTCAAGCGGCTCGTCGTGCGCGACCAGCTCAAGTTGCTGCAACTGCGCAATACCTGCCCCGCTTTCCGTGGCGACTTCGAGATCCACCCAACCGATGAGCACCACCTGCGCATCAGTTGGCACAACGGCACCAGCCTGGCGATGCTAGAGGCGGATCTGCGTAATAGCAGCTTCCGCCTCTCCGCCAGCGACGGCCAGGGTGACGAGCAACGGCTTTCGTTCGAACGCTGAGAGTTGTTGCGATGAAGCTGCTCGTTGTCGATGACTCACGCATGGCCCGGCGCTTACTCATCGGTCTTCTGCGTGAGACCGGCCTGAAAGACGCTGACATCCTCCAGGGGGAAAATGGCGAGGAGGGCGTCAACCTCTGGCGCGAGCACGCGCCAGACCTCATTTTCCTCGACCTCACCATGCCGGTGATGGACGGCTTCGACGCCCTTGTGGCGATTCGCGCGCACGACCTCAAAACGCCGATTCTGGTGGTCTCGGCCGATGTCCAAACGCGCGCCGTGACCAGAGTCATGGCCGATGGCGCCGATGGTTTCATCGACAAGTCGGAGCTGCAGCGCGAACTCCAGGGGCATCTGCGACGGTTGGGATTCCTTTGATGGAAGATCTCGATGAAGATCAGCTCGACTGTCTCGGGGAACTCATCAACGTCGCCTCCGGCAAGGCCACGGCGCGCATCGCCGACATCATGGGCGCCTTCGCCACCATGCGCCCGCCGCGTATCGCCCTGATCGACACCCAGCGTTTCCGCGACATCTTGCGCGATGCCTGCGCGCCGAGCGAGGGGTGTTACCTCGCCCGGCAGGTGTTTCGCGGCGATGTCAGCGGCGAGGTGATCTTCCTGCTCGATCAGACCTCCGCCGCCAATATCGCCACCTACCTCGAAGCGCAGTTGGACGGGGATAACGGCGATGACCACGACGACGTGTTATTGGAGCTGAGCAACATCGTCACCGCCGCGATGATGCGCGAACTCTCGGTGCAGATCGAAGCCCGCGTCACGCTCGGCGAGCCTGACCTTCAGCATCTCAGCGTGATGTCCCTGTCCGCACCACCGCAAAGCAGTCGTTTCGACCAGGTCATCAAGATCGAAACCCTCATCGAGTTTGCCGAGCAGCGCATTCAGGGGCGTATCTTCATCGTCACGCATAGCCAGTGTTTCGAGTGGATTCGATGCAGCCTGAACCGCGTACTCGACGATCTCCCGAGCTGATGCAGTCGATTGCAGATCAACTCTCCAGCGGCATCCTGATTGTCGACGATGCCCTGAACGTCCTCGCTTGGAACCGCTGGATGGTCGAGCATGCCGGCATCAGCGCCGAGGCGGCGATCGGCCAACGCCTCGACGCCTTATTCCCGGATCTACCCACGGCCACCCTAAGAAGGCGGGTGAAAGCCGCCTTGCAACTGCAATCGCCCTCGTACTTGCAACCACGCAAGGGGTACCTGTTCCCGGTAGCGCTCGATCGCATCGTCGACTCGCATTTTGCGAACATGCAGCAGCGTATTCGCATCCTCCCTTATGAGGGCGATCCGCAGCGCGCCATCATCGTCGTCGATGACGTCACCGCAACCCGCGAAGCCGAGGCCCGAGGTGCGGCAGCGGCCGAGGCTTCACAGCGCTACCTCGAGCTGATCGACAACAACGTGATGACGCTGGGTGTCGATGCCGAGGGCCAGGTGACCCGCGCCAGCTCGGCGCTGCTGCGCGCGAGTGGCTGGCAAGCCGAGACCATCGACGGCGTCTCGCTCGAAGCGTTGGGCCTGGGACCGCCCGAGCGCCTAGAGCCAACCGCCGATGGCGCACTTCCAGAACGCCCGGTGCAGCGCGCCGACGGCAGTACGCTCTGGGTGCGGGTACGCCAGGCTCGGGGGCTAAGCGACGCCGCGACCCACGAGCGCTATCTGGTCTTGCAGGACATCAGCCTGCAAAAGGAGATTCAGGCCCTCTCAGAGCGCGATGCCCTCACCGGTGTCTACAACCGCATGAAATTCGATCAGCTGCTGCAGGCCGCCATCTCGGCTCAGGCGCGTTATGGTCAGGCCTTTTCGGTCATCCTCTGCGATATCGACCACTTCAAGCGGATCAACGACCACCATGGCCATCTGGCCGGTGACAGCGTGCTGAAGCAGTTCGCCGCACTGCTGCAAGCGCAGACCCGCACAAGCGATCATCTGGCGCGCTGGGGGGGAGAAGAATTTGTCGTGCTGCTGCCGTTGGCCAACACGCAAGAGGCGGCGGCCGCTGCAGAAAAGCTCCGCCAGGCCATCGCGGCGGCAAGCTGGCCACCCATCGGCACGCTCAGCGCGAGCTTTGGCGTCGCCTTCCATGCGCCGAACGAGTCAGCGGATTCGCTGCTCGATCGGGCCGACGTCGCCCTTTATCAGGCCAAGGACGCGGGCCGCAATCGCGTCTGCGTTGCCGCGCCTGCCGAGCCTGCGGCTGGCGAGCAAGATTGACGCTATGAACCCCGCTCGTACACGAGACGGCCATTGCTGAGGGTATAGCGCACGCGCCCGCGCAGCTCGCGACCGAAGAAGGGGGTATTGCGCCCTTGGCTGAGCCAGTGCTCGGGTGCGGGTCGCCAGCGCTCGTTGAGGTCGAACAGGCAGAGATCGGCGCGCGCGCCGATCTCGATGCGCCCGAAGGCGCGATTGAGGATATCTGCGGGGTTGCAGGTCACCCGCGCGAGCGCGGTGCCGAGGTCCATGACACCCTCCGCGACCAACTCCAGCACCAGCGATAACAGGGTCTCGAGCGCCGAGATACCGGGACGGGTCTGCGGGAAGGGGGCCAGCTTGGCATCCGGCTCGTGCGGGCGATGGTCGGAACAGATTGCCGAGATGGCACCGCTGGCGACCGCTGCGCGCAGGGCATCGCGATCCTTTGGGGTGCGCAGCGGCGGTATCACATGGGCGTTGGCATTGAAACCGTAGAGGTCGTCTTCGGTCAGGAACAGCTGATGGACGCTGACGTCGGCGCTGGCGGCGACGCCGCGGCTGCGCGCCTCGGCCAGCATCTCGGTCGCGCGCGCAGTGGAGAGACCGCGAAAGTGCACGCGCGCGCCGGTCTGCTCGGCCAGCGCCAGATCACGCGCGAGCGCGACCGTTTCCGCCGCTTCGGGAATCCCGGGTAGGCCAAGCTGGGTGCTGACGCGCCCCTCATGCACCAACCCGCCGTCGCTGAGATCGTGATCGGCCGGGTGCAGGATGCTGGTGAGATCGAAAGTAGCGGCGTATTCCAACGCGCGGCGCTTGACGCGGGTATTGCGGATCGGGCGATCGGCGTTACTGA
The DNA here is from genome assembly GCA_003562815.1 of Chromatiaceae bacterium. Classification (GTDB taxonomy): domain Bacteria; phylum Pseudomonadota; class Gammaproteobacteria; order Chromatiales; family Chromatiaceae; genus Lamprobacter. The sequence goes on from PWTO01000034.1 coordinate 16,809, forward strand.
CCGCCGGGCAGCCGGCCTCTCGCAGCGCCGCCATCTCGCTGATCTGTTGTCCGGCGAGCCCTTTGGTGAGGGCGCCGACCGGCAAGACTCTGGCTTGACCGCGGGTCTTGGCGCGACGTCGGATGAGTTGGGCAACGGCTGGGGTATCGATCACCGGTGCGGTGTCCGGCGGACAGCAGAGGGTGGTGATGCCGCCGGCGGCGGCCGCCGCTGTCTCGCTTTCGATGGTGCCCTTGTGCTCGAGACCGGGCTCGCGCAGTCGGGCGCAGAGATCGACGAGGCCGGGACAGACGACGAGGCCGGTCGCATCGATCAGCCGTTGCGGCTCGAATCCCTCGGGCGCGGTTCCGATCGCGACGATGCGCCCGTTGCTCAGATGCAGGTCGATGACCTGATCGAGGCCATTGGCGGGGTCGAGCACGCGGCCGTTGGCAATGGTCAATTGACGCTCAGCCATGCTGCGCTCCTTGGGCTGCCTCGGGGCTCGGCGCAAGCGCTTCGGCCGGCCGGCTGGCATGGGCGAGCGCGAGGTTCTGGGTGCCGATGCACATCGACATCACCGCCATGCGGATGGCCAGGCCATTGCTGACCTGTTCGAGGATCACCGAGCGCGGACCATCGGCAATGCTGGAGTCGATCTCGACACCGCGATTGATCGGTCCTGGGTGCATGACGATCGCATCGGGCTTGGCCTGCTGGATGCGCTGCTCGGTGAGGCCGAACAGATGGAAGTATTCGTGTTCGCTGGGCAGGAAGGCGCCGTTCATGCGCTCGCGTTGGAGTCGGAGCATGATGATGACATCGGCATCCCGGATGCCGTCGTCGAGCTTGGTGAACACACGCACCCCGAGTGCCTCCTCGGCCACGGCCGGGATCAGGGTGCGCGGCGCGACCACGCGCACCTCGGCCGCGCCCAGGGTGCGCAAGGCGCCGATCTGCGAGCGTGCCACGCGCGAGTGCAGCACGTCGCCGACGATGACGGCGATCAACGGCTCGAAGGCACCCTTGTGGCGGCGAATGGTGAACATATCGAGCATGCCCTGGGTCGGATGTGCGTAGCTGCCATCGCCGGCGTTGATGACGCTGACGAAGGGCGCCGCATGCTCGGCGATGAACTGCGCGGCGCCGCTGTCGGCGTGGCGCACGACGAACATATCGACGTTCATCGCCTCGAGGTTGCGAAAGGTATCCAGCAGTGTCTCGCCCTTGGCGGTGGCCGAGGTGCCGATGTTCACATTGAGCACATCGGCCGAGAGCCGTTTGGCCGCCAGCTCGAAGGTGGTGCGGGTGCGGGTGCTGTTCTCGAAGAAGACGTTGGCGATGATCTTGCCCCGGCACAGCGGAACCTTTTTCACCGCTTGGCGCGAGACGCTCAGAAACCCCTCGGCGCGATCGAGGATCTCGGTGAGCACGGCGCGGTCGAGGCCATCGGTGGTCAGAAAGTGTTTGAGTCGACCCTCGTCATCGAGCTGAAGCTGGCGTGGGTCCATCAGGCGCTCCCGCTGTCGTCACCGCTGGGGTCAGCGCCTGCCGTCTGCGTGTCGGGCTCGACCCGGCCGCGCTTCAGCGTCAGTGGCTCGGGACCGGTCAGCTTGATTTGCTCGCCCGGCTCGAGTTCGGCATTGAGGCCGACCACATCGGGTTCGATCGGCAGCTCGCGGCCATCGCGACCGGCGAGGATGGCAAGCACCACCGAGGCCGGGCGTCCGTAGTCGAACAAGACATTGAGCGCGGCGCGGATGGTGCGGCCGGTTTGCAAGACATCATCGACCAAGACGATGTGGCGATCGTCGACCGGCACTGGAAGGTCGGATGGGCGCACCTGCGGATGGGTGCCGATGCGGGTGAAGTCATCGCGATAGAACGAGATATCGAGCTGCCCCATCGGCTCTTGCAGCCCAAGACGTTTGTGCAGCCGCTCGGCGATCCAAACCCCGCCGCTGTGGATACCAACCATCAACGGTCGGTCGATGGCGCGGGCGGCCAACAGGGCGCCGAGCTGATCGGCCATCTGGCCGATCGCGGCCTCGATCTCGTCGGTGGACTGCCAGGTGTGCATGGTGGTCATGGCAAAGCAATTCCTTAGGAGGCGCCAGAGGCGGAGGATGGCGGCAATTGAACGGACGGCTGAGTAGATGGCTGAGTAGATGGCTGGGCGTCGGCAAGCCAGGTCTCGAGGATCAGCTTTGCCGCTTGCGCATCGATGCGATCGTCTTGCGCACGAGGATCGACCCGGAGCTGGCGCCGCGCCTCAAGACTGGTCAAGCGTTCATCGACCAGATGGACATCGAGACCGAAGCGGCCCTGCAACTGGCGGGCGAAGCGATGGACGCGTTCGCTCCATTGCTCCTCGCTGTCGTCCATATTGAAGGGCAGTCCGACCACAGCGGCGTGCGGCTGCCACTCGCGGATGATCGCCTCGATCCGCTTCCAATCCGGGCGCTGCCCCTGGGCGCGGACGGTTTCCAGCGCCGTGGCCGTGCCGGTGATGGTTTGACCAACCGCCACGCCGATCTTGCGCGGGCCGAAGTCGAAGCCAAGCAGGGTCGCCACAGGACTGGTCGAGGCTGCCGTCGCGGGCCTGTCGGCTCAGGCGTGTCCAGCGTCGCCGCTGAGAAGATTCAGATCGACGCCGAGCAGTTGTGCGGCCGACTGCCAGCGCTGCGCCGAGGGTGTCTTGAACAGGATGCGACCATCGGCCGGGCCGCTGAGCCAGGCATTGGCGATCATCTCTTGTTCGAGCTGGCCGCTGGACCAGCCGGCATAGCCGAGCGCGACCAGCCGATTCGCCGGGCCCTGGCCCTTGGCGATGGCCTCGAGCACATCGCGCGAGGTGGTGACCTGAATATCCTTGGTCACCCGCAGCGTGGAGTCGAAGTTGAAATGGCCGTCGTGGATCACGAAACCGCGATCGGTTTGTACCGGACCGCCGAGATAGACCGGGGCATTGCTGACATTGCTGGCCTCGGGATCGATCTCGAGCTGGGCGAGCACTTCGCCGAGCTGGATCTCCATCGGGCGATTGATGACGATGCACATCGCACCCTCTTCGGAATGCTCGCAGACATAGGTCACCGTGCGCGAGAAGGTGGGGTCTTGCAGCCCCGGCATCGCGATCAGGAAATGGTTGGTCAGCGACGTTGTCATAGTCATAGCGATAGTATCCCGTTGGCTCAAGCGCCTGGCAAGCCGTTAGCGCTCGCCGATGCGTCCGGTTGCAGGGTCATGGTGCCTGTTCAGCGCCCCCAGCCGAGCTGGTGATTGCGTTGGAATTGCCAGGGCGCGGTGATGTCGAGCACATCAGTGTCGCGTTTGATGCCGGGTGGAAACGGCGCGAACGGCGCGGCGAGTTCGACGATGCGCACCGCCGCCTGATCCAAAACGGCGTGCCCCGAGGAGCGCACCACGCGAACACCCTCAAGGGTACCATCGGAACGGACTGAAACGTGCAGGGTGAGGTTGCCGTAGAGGCCAAGTTCGCGCGCCTCGCGCGGATAGTTGAGGTTGCCGATGCGCTCGGCCTTGCGCCGCCAGGCTTCCAGGTAGTTGGCGTAGAGGTGGTCGCGCGTTGAGCTGCTGATGGCCTTGCGTCGGGTGTGGCCGGTGTGCGTTGTGCGCCGTTCCTCGCTCCTGGCGCTCAGGTGGGCCATCTCGGCCGTGCGACTTGCGAAGATGTCGGCCGCCGAGATCGATGGCGATTCAGGGATGTCCTGCTCGAGGAGGGCGCTGGCTTCGCTCTCGGGCAGGGTTGCCGCCTCGCTGGCCTGGATGCGCTCGGGTTCAAGTTCGGGCTCGAACCTGCCATCCACGTCGAGGCCTGCGGCGGTTGCGAATAACACGGGCGCCGCTGCGGCTGGAACGGCCGGGGGCGCGGTCGGTTCGCGACGCTCGGTAGCGGCGGTGGGGCTGGCGGTGGCCATGACGGCCTCGGCCTCGGGCCGCAGCGCCTGTGTCGGCGCTGCCCGCTCGGCTGCTGGTGCGCCGGTGAGTGCCGCTGTCAAGGACTCGACTCCAGGCTGGGCGATGACCATCAGTGCGAGGGGCTCGGTGGAGCGCGGCGCGCGCGCACGCTCGGGTGCGACCCACTCCAGACTGGCGATCAATAGGGCATGCGCGATGAGCGCAATCGCAAGCGCGATCGGCATCGACCCGTCAGCGCGAGGATGGCGACCGGGGAGCGAGCCGAACGATGCGCTAGGGTGTTCAACCACAGCTGCCATGGCTCATCTCTGGCGGCCGATCAGGAGGCGGGCTCCAGCGGGGAGCGGATGATCTGCTCGGCGTTGGTGTCGAGCAGCGTGAGAAGTTCGGCCATCGCCGGGGTCATGTGGAGTCTGCCACTCTCATCGATCAGCAGCACATAGCGAATGCCCATTCGACCCGCGATGCGCGGCCAGTCATCAGGCCCGGCGATCATCAGCGCATGCGCCGCGGCGGCTGCCGCCAGGCCGTCGCCCTCGTGGAGCACGGTGGCGGACAGTACACCGCAGGCGGGACGGCCCGTTCGGGGATCGAGCACCGCATGATAGACCTCGCCGCGATAGCGGAAGTTGCGCCGCTGCGCGCTTGCGGTGAAGAGGCTGGCATCGCCGCTGACATCCAGGATGCCGATCACGCCGCTGCCGCTCGCCCGCGGTACCGGGATGCGCCAGGCTCGCCCGGAGCGGCTGCCGATAGCGCGCACATCGCCGCCCACATTGATCATGGCGCTGCGCACCGCCTGGGCGCGCAACGCATTCACGGCGAGGTCCATCGCATAGGCGGTCGCGACCGTGTCGAAGTCGAGCTGCACGGCCGGGTTGTTGCTGCGCAGCTCGATGCCGTCAAGCTCCAGATCGCTCATCGTCGGTTGCACGTCAAGCAGGGCGTCGATGGCGGCCTGGTCCGGTGGCGGATTCGAGGCCGGGTTGGTCCGATCGAGCCCCCAGAGTTGGAAGAATCGACCCATGGCCGGATTGAAGAGTCCACCGCTCTCGCGGAACAGGGTCTGGCTACGAGCCAGCAGCGGGATCAGTGACGGCGGTGCGGCAACCGGCTCGCCGCTCGGCAGCTGCGCGTTGATACGCAGCATGTGCTGGGAGCCATAGCCATGGAGCGTTTGGTCGAAAAACGCGAAGTCGCGCTGGACCTTGGCGGCGGCGTCTGCGGCGCGCTCGCGCTGGATGCCGACGATACTGAGATCGACCCGGGTGCCGAAGGCCGGGAACTGGGTGGTGTAGACCGGCACGTCGTCGCTGCCGCAGCCGACGATGAGCGCGACCAGGAGCAGGATGGCGGCGCGCGCGTCAACGCGCATTGAGGCGAGCCTCGATGGCGGCCATGAGATCCTGGGCGATGGCGGTGTCGCGCGCGCGATCGATCTCGCGGATACAGGTCGGGCTGGTGATGTTGATCTCGGTGAGCCAGTCGCCGATGACATCGAGCCCGGCGAAGAGCACGCCACGGGCTTGCAATTCCGGGGCGACCTGGGCCGCGATCCAGCGCTCGCGCGCGCTGATCGGCCGCACCTCGGCGCGGGCGCCAGCGGCCAGATTGCCGCGCGATTCACCGGCTGCCGGGATGCGCGCGAGGACGAAGGGCACCGGCTCGCCATCGACGATCAGCACGCGTTTGTCGCCGTCGGCGATCTCGGGCAGGAAGCGCTGGGCCATGCAGAAGCGCTGGCCGGCGCCGCGACTCGCGCCAATCAACGCCTCGATGATCACCGAGGTATTGGGATCGCCGACGCGGACGCGAAAGATCGACTGTCCGCCCATGCCGTCGAGCGGCTTGAGCACGATCTCCTGCTGCTCGGCGAGGAAGGCGCGCAGCACCTCGGCATGGCGGCTGATCACCAGCGGCGGGCAGCAGTGAGGGAAATGCGCCGTGAAGGCCTTTTCGTTGGCATCGCGCAGGGCCTGCGGGGCGTTCGCCACCAGGCAACCGGCGGCCTGCGCCAGTTCGAGCAGGTAGGTGGCGTAGATGTATTCCATGTCGAACGG
>PWTO01000293.1 GCA_003562815.1 Chromatiaceae bacterium
CGACGCCATCGTCGATGCCGTCTGCAAGGCCTGGCAACGGGTCACCAGCGATGCTGGTAGGATAAAATCCCTCTGCTCGATGGAATGGGCAACAACAGTCAAAAATTAGAGGGGTTGGTATGACATCATCCGGCAGGTCGCGGTCGAGCCCGAGATCGACATTATCACCGGCAAGATCGCGAGCGACCATGTCCACTTGTTCATCGCCTATCGGCCGACGCAGAACATCAGCAAGATCGTGCAATGGCTGAAGGGGATCAGCTCGCGCCTGCTGCTGAGCGAGTTCTCGCACCTGAAACGGCAATTCTGGGGCCGACATTTCTGGGCGCGCGGCTACCTGGCGGTCAGCTCCGGCAACATCACCGACGAACTAGTCCAGCACTACATCGACGAGCAGGCTGGGGAGCCCGTACAGGATGACAGTCGATTTGCAATCGACCCCTAAAGAACCCCTCGCCTTATAGGCGAGGGTTGTTCAGTCTGTTAAGACATCAACTGCAATTCGCGCTTCATTTTCTATTATGGCGGCAACCTCTTGATAGATTTCCGCTTCGACATTCACGTCCGCAGTCTCAATCGAGACGATCAACGAATAGGGTAGTTTCCTCAGCCAGCGATCGCCACGCCTGCGGTCTCCCCACCATCCCTTCACAGGTATCACTCCAACGCCGCCCTTCCGCAAGAGATCAGAGGCTGGGCCGGTCCAAACATCATGATGGAGTGATCCACGTCGGGCATTGCGAGGCCCAATCGTGAAGCGATCATCTTCTTCGAGATCCTCCGCTTCATAGTTGTCGTCGCGCGCCAGTCGGTTGACCCTCGCGATTGCCTGGTTAACGTTTTCGTCAATGCCCTTGAGAAAGAAGCGTAACTTCGCCGAGGGATAGCGATTGGCTTGCTGTCGGCTCGATCGCGAAGGGTTGGGCTCAACGAAATAGGACAGTGTTACCCGCAAGCGGACGTCCTCAGGGCCGAGCGCTTCGAGGGCCTGTCTTGGCCATGGCAGCTCGTGCCAGTTCATCTCCCCGAGCACGATGCCGCTGCCCGCGCCGCGCCGATAGGCTTGGATCTCGTCCTGAACGATCATGGTCAGCGCATTGTCTAGGCTCATCAGTGCCCGGTCCCGGTCCGGCTTCCCGAACCCGAACCGATGAAGCAGGCTTGCATAGTCGCCGCGTCCGGGACGGGCAGGCAGGCGCGCGAGCATTGCCGGCGTCCATCGTGCCGAATGGACCATCAGTGCCCGAATCGTTTGCGGCGTTGCAAACGGATGGGCGGCCAAAATGGCGGCAGCAAGGCCGCTCGCCGCCGCTGTCGCCGCGCTTGTCTCGCCGGTGCAGGTGAACCTATGGGCCGCGAAATCTCGGGCGGTCGTCACGATGCTTAGGTGCGGCGCATGGAGGGTGGCAATACCGTCGATATCCGCCACTCGGTTTCCGCCCTCCATCACGATATCGGGTTTGTTGCACAACGCCGGGCGCTGCCAGGCAATGCCGGTGCGGGAGGTTGGGCACAAATCGCCCACGCCAGCGACATGGCTCCCCGGCTCGTCTTCCTCGACGAGATGCGTGCAGGCGCCCACTGTAACTGCGTTCAGCGCCTGTGCCGGCGACCGCATCGGCGAGGCATCATTAAGCGCGATGTGGTCATCGAGCTCGTAGGGCTGCTCGTCGATGTTGCCCGCCGGAACAAAAAACAGGCGCTGCTTGCCCGGACGTCCGAACGCGAGCTGGTCGATAACCGTCGACAGGCTCGACGGCCGACCATCCGATCGCTCACGCGGCACACTCATCGATAGCGAAAAGATCCGGTTCGCCTTCGCGGTCCGCTCGATGAGACGTACCGCTTCACGCACTGACGCGCCGGGCAGCGGCTGTGCAACTCCCGGTACCGCCGGCGGCAGCACCGTCACCGACTCCAAGCGATGAGTGACAGGAACTGGATCGGCGCTCGCTAGCAACGGCGCCAAACTTTGGTAGAGCACAACGCCAGCCATGGCGGTGCCGTGGCCATGATGATCCGTTGCGTTCCATGCCGGGTTGATCGATAGGCAACGATCTGCCTCCAGGAAATGCGCGAGCAAGGGATGGGCCCGGCGTACACCGCTGTCGAGCACGCACACGCGCGGCGCGTCGGCGTTAGGCGCCACGATCCGCTCCAGTAATCGATCTGCGGCAGCCGCCTGCTGGCCTGGGGCAAGCTCGAGCAGGTGCGCCATAAACGACGAAGCCGCCCGCAGTTCGGCGACAGCCGGCACCCGCCGGATAAGGCCGCGTAGTTGCCGGCGCGTGCATTGCGCGCGCACGACCGCCACTTCGGGAAACAGCAAATGACCCCGCTCGATTCCGATATCGAGCTCAGGTGCCGTATCTCTGATCCAGTCCTCAGTACCGGGCCGCAGCCATAGCTCCCAGGCGAACATTTCATCAATCGGCGGCAGTTCGCCTTGATCCGTCCACAAGTCACGGAGCGTTGCCGGTCGGACGCGCTCGAGGCGGTCGAAAAATTGCTCATTGTTGGGCCGCGGGCCAACTCCTGGCTCGCTCTCGGCATAGGTCTCGGTAGCGCGCTTGAACAGATCGACCTTGGCAACCCGCATGAACACATTCGCGGTCTGCCTGGCTTCGTCAAAATCGACCGAAAGAAGGTCAATACCCCGCCGGCTCGAATCGAAGAAGTTTAGAGGCATCGGCGTCGCGCTGGGCGCCTCGAAGCTCAGGTACAAGCCACGCTCGGCCTCGGGGAGCAGTACCTGTTCTGCGATCCGTTGGGCATTGCGCTCGACCGCCGCATCCACCGCGCCGACTACGGCTTCGATGTGGGCACGACGGTTCTCGCGTGGCACCCGCGGTGTTATGATGGCCGGCGCGATTCCCCGGAATGGCATGCGCCTGCCATGGCGGTCGACGAAGAGGTGCGGGTGTTTCGCCATTTCAGAATGACGGTCTGCCTAGACCGCAGGTCCGTGGCGACGATCGGCAAGTGCTGCGATCAACAGTTCGGAGTCAAGCTCGGCTTCATGATCGAGCACCGCGATCCGTGCGGCATCCGCCGCGCCGCGCGCAATGTCGCAGTGAGACATACCCCTGCACTCGGCAAACAGGCGATCCCAGTCCAGATGCGACAGGTCGAATGTCGTGAGGTTGTTCTCAAGCACGGCCCGCGCCTGAGCCTCGTCCGGAAGCTCATAGCTGAAGATTGCGTCGAATCGACGGAACAGTGCTCGATCAAGGAGTTTGGCGTGGTTGGTGGCCGCCAAAATGAGGCTGGTACTACGATCCTCCTCGAGAAATTTTAAAAATGCCGTCGAAATGCGTCGGGCCTCGCCGACATCGTTGGGCATCGAGCGCTCCGCGGCAAGCGCATCGAGCTCGTCAAATAGATAGACTCCGCGGTTGTTCGCTATCGACTCGAACACTAACCGTAGCTTGGCCGCGCTCTCACCCATGAACTTGGTGACAATCCCATCGAGTTCGATCGTGAAGAGCGGCAACGACAGCTCGCCCGCCAGCGCAGCCGCAGTGCTTGTCTTACCCGTCCCCGGCGGCCCGCTCAGCAGCAACTTGCGGCGCGGGCTAAGCCCGTGGTCATCAAGCTTCTCGCGCTCGCGCTGTTCTTTCACGATCCGCTTTAGCGCCGCGCCCAATCGCTCGTGCAGGACCAGCGATGAAAGCCTGGTCGAAGGAAAACTCGCGGTCAGGATGCCCGCAAGCTCGCCCCGTGGCCGAACCATTGGTATCGGATCGCGCGTCCGCTCAATCGACTTCGACTGATTGCGCGCTTCCTCGATAAGGCCCCGCAGTTCCTCGGCGACCTTAATATGGCCACGCTTCGCCGCAGCCGCTGCCAATTGGAGTGCGACCTGCTCGAAGCGAGTCGAGTCGCCGCGCGTATGGCTGCGGACAAGTGAAATGATCTGAGCAGCAGTGGTCACGATTCACCTCGATACGGCAGCTCATCAGGTCCGCTGGTCACCATGGCCGACCGCCTTGTACCCCCAAGTCCGTTTCGGTCGGCCGAATCAAGTCTGTTCTTCTCATCTGGTTCCGTCTCGCGGCCCATGTGGAACCGCATCGGAGCCGCCTCCATTTAACGTACCTTAAGCTTCACCACGCGCACGTCCGCCGGCTTCGTGCGCCACGGCGCCCGCAGCACCAACATCAGCTTTATGTCCCCCTGTCGCCGCGGTGTCACGAGAAACACTTCGCGCGTTTTGCCGCCAAAGGTCTTCGCCGGCCGGGCGGCGAGCCGCTCGATCTCGAGCCCAACTGTCTCGCATGCCTCCCATCGAAAACCGGTGGTGCCAACGCCCGGAACGGCGAGTTCGACGGGCTGACCGATCCTGGCTTCTATCGTTGACGACCCCACGGGCACCTCCTTCACCATGGCAGTGCGATTGTCACACCCGCTCGACCTCAATGCCGATGAACGGGAATTCTTGGTCAAGCCCGCACTGGCCATAAGCGATCCGGCAGAACCCATCTTCGCCCCAGCCGTCAGACCAGCTGTTTTTTATAATCCAGCACGATGCCGCGTCATCGTAGCCGATGACGCTCACGGCGTGGAGGCCGACCTCATCGCCGGCCGCGTGCTCGTATATCCCGCCCTTGTAATACCGAAAATCGTCATATACTCGCATTCCTGCAATGACTGGGCTATGCGCCACCGCCCAGCGGCGATCCTCGGCACTATGGGCGGTCTGCCAGTCGGACACGCGTAGAGCAGGTTCTATTGGTCTGCAATGAACAGTGGGTCCGTAGGGCAGGTCTGCCTCCATCCCGACGCCACCGCTCGCGCGCTCGAGTGCAGGCACGAAATCCCATCCGCTTTCGCAGCAGTCGCCGCATCCGCAGAAGAAGAGATCGGCTTCGGCGAGATCAACACCAGCGACTTCCCCTTCCGCAATTGCAAGTGCGCTTTCCATCGTGGCGCAAGTCGCGAATGCCACACAGGCCCCGCAGAGTTCCTGGTATTTGACCGCCGAAATCCGGTTCTGTTCCCGCCAGTCAACCTTGGTTGGCCGCTTTCCCCGGAAAGCGTCTGGCGTCATCGTCGCAACCTGAAGCGCTGGCGCTCTCAGGCTCGCCGGTCGGAGGCCGAACCGCCCCGGCTTTGCCGCCGTCGCTGCGATCGGGGTATCGCCCGCGATCCAACCTAGGCGCTTGGTCGTGATCGCTTTCTCAACCTGCGCCAGATCAACCACGCGCTGCCTCTCCTTTTGGTTGGTTCGATCGCCTAACGAGGCGAACTAAGAGGCCTTTGGGTAGTGGACGGGCTAGCGGATGCCATGAAAACTCCACGCGAAGATCTCCATCGAACCTACGCAAAAGGCGGCAGGTATTCAGAGTGCGTCAAGCTGCTGAGCCGAGGTGGCGTTTCTTCCTGAAAGGCTTGCCAGCACCCGCTTGCCAGCGGCATTTTTACGATCTTCCAACGCGAGAGCGGGCACGCCAGAAGTTAATCCTTTTCCCTCTTGGCTGATCGCCTACTACAGCTACCAAGGTGGCCGATTTGTCCGTCCCAATCAACCGGAAACCCCTTCAGCAAATCGTCCAGCTGCAGCCCCTCCGGCTGCCGCCCGTCTCGGATCGCCTCGACGAAGTCGGTGTGCCAGCAGGATGAGGCGAAGCACGTGGCTGACGTACCGGGGGTTAATCAACTGCCTGGCGCTAAATTGGTCGACAGTGTCGCGGACGTCGATATGAAGCAGCTTGCGCCTGCCGAACGAGAGAGAGCGCCTCGACTTTTGCGTCGTCGACCCTTGGCGAGGGAACCGGCCATGCGCCGGCACCCTCAAGCTGCATTACCAGCATGTGGCGCCGCGCCGGTGGAAGGTCATGTGCTTCTGCCAGGCATCCGCTATCCTAATCCTAAAGCCTGCTGCAGCGACGACGCTACGGAGTCGGCCGCACTTCTCACAGGATCTGCCGCCAGATGCGCATAGCGCGCCGTCGTCTGCACCTGAGTGTGGCCGAGCAGCTTGCCGATCATTGGCAGTCCCTGGCCCGAGGCGACGGCGGTCGAGGCAAAGGTGTGGCGGAGGTCGTGGATGCGGGCGTCCTTCAGGCCAGCCCGGGCACGGACCCGCTGCCAGAAGGGCTGCAGGTCAGTGAGGCGCTTGCCCACCAGAATGCCCGTGATCACCCACGGGTTGCCTTTGATCTGCGGTGCGGCCCTCAGATGGTCGATGGCCGGCTGGCCGAGGTGCACGACCTTCGCACCAGTCTTGGAGTCTGGCAGGCGCAGCACCCGGTCGGCGAAGTCGACGTGCTCCCATTTCAGCGTCATGATCTCGTTCAGCCGGCAACCTGTGAAGATCAGCAGGCGCACCGCCAGGATCGCCGACGGTAGCTCGATGCGCTCGCACTCCATGTCGCGCAGGACCTCGCCCACACGGCGGAGCTCGGCCGCGCTGAGGAAGCGCTGCCGCTTCTCCTCCGGGTACTTCCTGATGTGCTTGCGCGGGTTTGAGCCGTCGGGCCGGAGGCCCCACATCTCGGCGAGGTTGAACATTTTCGAGACCACCTCCAGGCAGCGATTGGCCTGGTATGGAATGTGCCGGAGGTCGTGGTGGAACTTGGCGACGTCCGCGCGGGTGACCTCGGTGACGCTGAGCTGGCCGAGGGCAGGGAGGATGAAGCGCCGGAGGTTGCGGCGGTACTCGTTGGCCGTGCTGGCCTTGATTCGGATCGCGATGTGCTCCCTGTCGAACCGCTCGGCGAGCTCCTTGACCGTGATGGCGCTGCGGCCGGCGTCGCGCTCGGCAGCGGGATCCTCGCCCGTCCGTGCGGCGGCGA